>NZ_FQTU01000005.1:3315-153723 GCF_900128885.1 Alkalibacter saccharofermentans DSM 14828 | reverse complement strand
AGGCTAAAGCCAGGAAGCAATACTGTGACGGTCCAGGCAATAGGAGAAGATGGCACAAGCCAGAGCATAAGCAGAAGCTTTAGCGTGACAAAACCCATACCACGAACTATGATAGACGCCCCTTTAAGCAACCAGAGTATAAACAATCAAGACGTACTTGTAAGGGGTTGGGCACTGAATGGCTCTGGAGTAAAGGAAGTGCGTGTATCGGTAAATGGGACACACATAGGCAATGCCCAGACAGGTTTGAGCCGTCCAGATGTGAATAATGCATACCCAGGATATCCCGGAGGGGATAGAAGTGGGTATAGTTATACTTTTAGTGATAGTATATTAATATCTGGATATAACACGATTATAATTCAAGCAATAGGTAATGATGGAACAATCCAAAATTCTCAAACTAGAGTTTATATGCCTGAGCTACTTTACCACTCAACCTATTACTATACAACATTCTCTGATGCAGTTGATGTCCAACTTGTGAGAAATGCACAAACAGATTTATATGGTAATGGTTGGGAAAGTGCCAAACGAGTTGATGTTGAGTCACATATGAATCCAAATAATTATTTGCAGTTTACGCCTGTTAACGATAAAAGCAGTGCAAAAACGTTGCAGATTACGGCAAGTTCTTTAAATGTTAGATCGGGACCTGGAACGAGCCATGGCGTAATTGGTTCTGTTGCACGGAGCCAAACATATTCAATACTAGGTCAATCAAATGGGTGGTATCAGATATCATACAACAGTGGATCAGGCTGGGTATCAGGAACACATGTTGCGTTGATAGGAAACACTCAAACTATGCCAAGCTTACCTAGCGCTGTTGAAGTGACAGCAAGTTCACTGAATGTTAGAAGCGGACCAAGTACTGCTTATAGCATTATTACAAGCGTTTCATTCGGTCAAACATTTTCTGTTCTTGATACTTCAAATGGATGGCATCAAATTAATGCTAACGGACGCATTGGCTGGATATCTGGTCAATATACTAAACAGGTCAAAAAGATACCGGGAGAGTTGTACCAATTTTTGATATTGTCAGGTAGCTCAGGAATAAGCTCTTCAAATTTGAATACAGAGCTTTCGGGTAAAGGCATTCTAGCTGGACAAGGGGAAGCTTTCATGAGAGCAGGAAGAGACAACAATATTAACGAGATCTACCTGTTAGCACATGCATTTCTAGAAACAGGAAATGGAACTTCTACGTTGGCAAATGGCGTGTGGGTGACATCGGTTGATGGAAAAGCAGTAGCTCCAAAGCGAGTTTATAATATGTATGGTATTGGAGCAAAAGACGGTGATGCACTTCGCCTAGGTTCTGAATATGCATATAAGCAAGGCTGGGATACACCCGAAAAATCTATAATAGGTGGTGCAAAATGGATTGCAGATCAGTATATCAATAACGCCACTTACAAACAGGATACGTTATACAAAATGAGATGGAATCCTGCTACACCTGGAGATCACCAATATGCAACAGATATTGGATGGGCACTTAAGCAGACTAGAAATATGGACATGATGCTTGAAATTTGCCAAAGAAACAATATACCTCTAAGATTTGATATTCCATCTTACAGGTAAAAAAGCAAAAAAGGGGACACTTCCCAACTATCTATCAAAATTGACATTAAGGGTGTGTAAAAGCATCCTTAATCCTGGATAGCATGATTAATAATTAAGCATAATGGATTTAAAGAGATAATAATGGACGATTCTAAGCCAACTGGCAATTACTTTTTGTGTTTTTGGTTGGCATTTATTGCAGTTCTAGATTACCATAAACATGGGTCTGCGGTCCGGCATGGAAACCGGACCCTACGGCTGCACAGTTAAATAGTCGATGGGCAGTCGGGAAATGGTCATAAATACCTTTGTTTTTCTAGTCGTTTAACTATTGCTTGACTATCGCCCCATGCGGGTTTAACAGTATTTCCTGATATTTGTATTGTTGTTTACTTTGGATGACAGTATCAAACATGTACCTTCCGTGTTTCAACTGAGAAACTTTCTCCACGAGCATTGAAGGCTTGATCTACATTTTTTTGTGATATAATTGAATGAGAAATTATCCAGGGGGGAATAGCCATGAAGCAAGTAATGTATTACAATCCGAAAGATATCAGAGTTGAGGAACACGAAATTCCAGTACCGGGTTATGGTGAGATCGTAGTTAAGAACAAGGTGTCTTTAACCTGCGGCACAGACGTAAAAATATATATGAGGGGCTACAGATGGGATCCGCCATTTTCATTTGGTCACGAAGCGGCTGGGGTGGTTCACGCAGTAGGGGAGGGCGTCGATAAGTTTAAGGTTGGGGACAGACTGGTTGCTCACAATTCTGCTCCATGTCACGAGTGTTATTTTTGCAAGAAAGCGCAGCATTCCTTGTGCGAAAACCCGATATTCAATAAAGGGGCTTTTTCAGAATATCAACTGGTTCCTGAAAGGATAGTAAGACAAAATGCATTTAAGATTCCCGATGAGATGGATTATAAGCAGGCTGCATTACTGGAACCTTTTTCTTGTGCTGTTTATGGTACCTCAGAAGTTCCTGTAGAGCTTGGCGACACAGTGGCTGTAAACGGTTGCGGACCTATTGGGCTTATGTTTATAAGGCTGTGCTACTTGCGAGGGGCCAGGGTAATAGCTTGTGATAAATCAAAGAGCAGATTGGAAATGGCAAAAAAGCTGGGGGCTGCACATGTTGTAGATATTTCAGAAGTAGACGACCAGGCAGGAGCTGTAAGGAATCTTACCGAGGATAATAGGGGAGTAGATATTTCCATAGAGGCAGTAGGCTTGTCAAAGGTATGGTCTATTGCAATAGACATGGTTAGAGCCGGGGGAACCGTACTATGCTTTGGAGGGACGCCTAAGGGTGATAAAGTGGAAATTGACACTACTTTGCTGCATTATTCCCAGATTACAATTAAAGGGGTGTTTCATACCACGCCGAGACATGTGAAAGAAGCTTTTGAGCTCCTGAAAATGAAGGCTATAAGCGCTGATGATTTTGTGGATAATGAATACGGGATAGATCAAATAGAAGAGGCTATTTTAGATCATGCAAAAGGAGAGGTAATTAAAAACTGCATAATATACGGGTAAAAGTTGTAAGTGTTAGTGGATTCCTCTGGGGTCATAGATAAATGCCTGAGTCTGTCGTTTCGAATGAAACGACAGACTCAGGCGATTCTATGATAAGTAATGGTATTTGTCGTTGTGTAGCTTGCGCTTTCACTTGGCATTTCAGATTTTACTGAGATCCCTACGTTACTTTCTTTTAATTGCATTCGAGGGCTTGAACCGAAGAGCTGACCAGTCTTCATCCAAGGCAACTTGTCTGACGGGTTCTAGGCCTAATTCCTTAAAAGCATCCCAAAAGTCATCTCTGCTTAAATCTGAAGTATATAGCTTTGAAGATTTTTTGGGATATGATACCCATATAAGTCCGCCAGGATCCATGCTGGTTTTTAATGTGGGCTTTATCTGTTCTAACTGAGCCTTGTCCTTTGCAAAAATTAGCACAAATTGATGGGGTTCAATGGGGCTATTCTCGTGTACGGATAAGACGTCTTTCCATAGAGCAAGCACATGTTTGAATTCTTCAGGTGGATTTATCACCAGCACAGCCTTTTGGTCCTTCACATTTAATTTTCTTAATAATTCCATACGATTTCACCTCTCGATTTATTAATTCAGATATTCCATTATTACCCTTTTGCAAGGGCTTGACCCATTGTTTATAGCCTACTTTTTCAGCTTCCTTAATAATGTGGTCCTATGGACGCCTAAGATCTTTGCCGCCTCTTCAAAATCTTTTGAGTTTTCCAAGGCATCATTAATCACCTTTTTCTCATAAGAAGCTACCAATGTGCCGAGAGTGGTGGTTCGCGCATTTTCTCTGTGTTCGTTGGCAAGGTCCACTTTTTCAGATATGGATTTAGGAACCGTTTCCAGGCTTAAGGAGTTTGTAGGGCTTAAGACCAACATGTTTTCTATAGTGTTTTCAAGCTCCCGTACATTGCCTGGCCAGTCGTAATCGAGAAGCATTTCAACAGCATCAGAATTGATGTTCTTGTTGAAGTTGTACTTTTCGTTGAATTTGCTTATGAAATGATAAATCAATGGTATAATGTCGTTTTTTCTTTCTCTAAGGGGTGGTATGGTTATCTGAACCACGTTTAACCTGTAGTATAAGTCCTCTCTAAAGAGTCTCTTTTTAACCATTTCTTCTAAGTTTCTGTTTGTGGCCGCAATTACCCTAACGTCGGTTTTCGTTGGCGCTACATCCCCCACCCTGTAAAACTCGCTATCTTGCAAGACCCTAAGGAGCTTTACCTGAAGAAGAAAAGGAAGATCTCCTATTTCATCCAGCAGAAGGGTGCCGCCCGTAGCGACTTCAAAAAGTCCGGGTTTGCCTTTTTTAAGTGCTCCTGTAAAGGAGCCTTCGGCATATCCAAAGAGCTCGGATTCCAAAAGGTTCTCTGGTATCGCTCCGCAGTTTATCTTGACAAAAGGCCCGTTTTTTCTCTTTCCTTCGCTGTGTATTATTTTGGCGATAACTTCTTTGCCTGTCCCGGATTCGCCGCTTATAAGAACGGTAGTGTCTACTTGCGCTACTCTTCGGGCAAGGTCGATCACGTTTTTCATGGCATCGCTTTGAGCTATGACATCGGAGCTTTCTGCCATTTTTCTTAAGATCTTTAATTCCCTGTAATAATTGCTGGAAAGTCTTTTTATCTGCTCAAGCTCATTTTTCATCTGTACGAGCTCTGTCATATCTCTTATCTTGGTTACAACAAAGATCACCTCATTGCCTTTAAACATTGGATAAGAAGATATCATGACATGCTTTCCGTCATCCAGCTTTTGGGTTAAGGTTATCTCCTTTTTCTGCTCGAGGCACAAAAGGGCCACGTTTTCGGGGAATATTCCTCTTTCTTTAAGATCCTTTAGATTTTTGCCTAGAATCTTTGATGTGTCTACATTTAGTATTTTTTTAAGCATGCTGTTAAACCTGAGTACGATGCCCTTTGAGTCGATGGTATATATCGCATCAGGCGTGGATTCCATAACGGCGCCTATTTCAAGGAGCAATTCACGATACTTTGTTTCGTAGGATAAATCGACTGAATTATTCACATTTAAGCCTCCCATGATCATTAAATAGACTTATAATAACATTATACAGCATAAATTGAGTAGCTGCACGATTTTGTGTCGTAAAAACGCACATTTCAAGTGCAAATATGCACAAAGCTAAAAGCAGAAAAGGATTGAACTTTGCGTGTTGCAAATAAATGTTTGTGCAAATATGCACAAAATAGATTTGTCTTGGTATTTTGCATCTTAGTGACTTGTGAGCACAAGCCTTGATAACACAGGATATCAGGTATTTATATTATTCCGCAGATAATTGGCATGCAAGTTGCACATATATAAGTAGGAGCGTATGTTCTTTAAGCTTCACAATAAAAACTAAGGAGTTGATCACATGTATTACGATCCAATTATGTTTACTTGCATGGAGGGGCTGGATTTAGAAGAACACATGATTGCAACATACTATATGAGGGCAGAGATGCCTGTGGAGGTTGTCAAGTTTGCTCAGGCAATAGCAGCTGAACAAGCAACGGGAACATGGCTAAACGTTCCTTTTGAAACACCTGAGGTCAGGAAGAAGCATGCTGCAAAAGTAATGGGCATCTACGAAGTGCCGGCTTATGACAGAGAGCTGCCCAAAGACCTTCAATATAGGGATTTTATAATTAAGATCGCCTTCCCTAGCATCAATATAGGTAACAACTTCCCTATGATATTTACGACCCTAATAGGAAACATTTCAGCAGGAAGAATAAAGCTTGTGGACATAGAGTTTTCACAAAAGTATCTTAAAAACTTCAGCGGGCCAAAATTTGGGATAGAAGGTCTTAGAAAATATCTCGACATTAAAGAGCGTCCACTGACCCTTGCGATGATCAAGCCTGATGTAGGCTGGACGCCGGAACAAGGCGGGATAATGGCTTATGATGCCTTCAAAGGCGGAATAGACATTGTAAAAGACGATGAACTGGTGGTAGGAGACTCTGATTTTTGTCCTTTGGAAGGCAGAGTAAAAAAAATCATGGATGCGGCAAAAAGAGCTGAAGAAGAAACCGGAGAGAAAAAGATGTACACTCCGAATATCACAGACGATATAATAAGGCTAAAAGACAACGCATACAGGGCTTTGGATGCAGGAGCAAATGCCCTTATGATAAATACCTACGTAGTCGGCTTTTCAGCCTTTAGGATGATAGCTGAAGATCCAAACATAAATGTTCCCATACTGTCTCATCCGGATTACGCAGCGGCCCAATCATATGCGCCTGATACAGGGGTAGCTATATACCTTCTTTGGGGCAAGCTGGTAAGGATGGCAGGAGCAGACCTTGCCGTTACCACGAACTATCATGGAAAGATTCCGGTTATGAAGGATAGGTACATCCAAAGCTGCATAGCCCTTACAATGCCTTTTGGAAACATCAAGCCATGCTTCCCGGCGCCTGGTGGAGGAGTTTACCCTGGGATCATTCCTGAAACTATAGAGGAGATAGGCAAAAACGTAATACTTGCAGCAGGGGGAGCGGTACACGGGCATCCCCTTGGAGGAGTAGCAGGTGGAAAGGCGATGAGACAAGCAATTGACGCCGTTATGGAAGGTATAAGCCTAAGGGATTATGCAAAAGATAAACCGGAGCTGGAAGCGGCAATTAAAGCCTGGGGCATATCCAACGAAAAAGAAGACCTTTTCGATATGAAAAAATAGAATGAAGTTTTTTCCTTAAAGACTTTACAGCTACGAAATATAAGGCTTAAAACAAATGAAAATGACCGATATACCAAGTGAAGAGTATTTTTTGCTTGGTATATTTTTTTTGTAAGGTCATTTAATTTGACAAGGGCTTTTTTATGATTTATGATGAAGTTAATGATATCCAAAAATCTGTAAATTGCTAAAAATCTGCTCCTATTGAGAGGTATAAAAATGAATAAAAAACGTAAAGTATTTACTATATTATTTATATCAATTTTCTTGTTTGTTTCCATAATTCCAACGATATTTGCATCCACCGATTACAAAATTATCAGGGCAAGGATAACCATGAGCCCAGCTTCACCTAAGACAGTCAATTTAAGCTTGTCAGGGGCTTATTATCTTGCAGAAAACCCTGATCTTATTTTAGATGAAGGAGATTACACATTATCAGTTGTAGATACAAACAAAGTAAAGATAAAAGGGAAAAATATAGATGTAACAGTAGGTTCTCAAGTAAACTTCATACGTCAAAAGCATAGCGGCACAGGCAGCCATCATCTTACTTTAAAGGGAACGGTCCACGGTACTGTGAACTATTTGGGCAATATGCGCTTTCATGTAAGCTCAGGAAGCTTGGTTGTCACCAACCATGTGCCTCTGGAACAATATCTCTACGGGGTAGTTGCATACGAGATGAGCAATGCCTTTCCAATAGAGGCTTTAAAAGTCCAGGCCGTCAGCGCGAGGAGCTATGCCATAAGAAGCTTTTCTACAACGCGTGATTTTGATATAGGGGACACTGCATCGACTCAAGTGTATAGGGGTTACAACCCAAACTTTAAAAATGTCATAAAAGCTGTGGATGATACTAAAGGTCAGGTCGTGACCTATAATGGCAGAATCATCGCGACTTATTACTCTGCATCAAATGGAGGACAGACAGAGCTGCCGGGAAACACCTGGGGTGGAGGCACGACGAAAAACAATGCTTATCCTTATTTGGCTCAAAAGGACGATCCTTACGATACCGCAAATCCATCGAGCCTGTATCAAGAGGTATTCGTGCCTAAAACCGTAGACGGCACAAAATATATAGCAACTGAAAGCAATGTCGACGGTGACTTTGTAGTCAGGATAGTGGGAGTAACTACTGCCGCCAACATAAGAAGTGGACCTGGAACAAATTTTTCAATTGTAGGAACTGCGCCATTGAATTCGATCTATAAATGGATATCTACAACCTCTGAAAAAGATTCCGCCGGTTTCTTTTGGCATAGGATCAACTTTACGGGGAATGAAGCAGATACTGCGTATATAAGAGAAGATTTAGGGCAAAAGATTGAAAACGGCAGGTTTGTATATTCAAATCCAATACTCACAGACATCCAAAGCCAGGTTTTTGCAAAGATAAAATCCAGTAGAAACATAAAAAATGCAACAGACATAAAAATCAACTCGGTCAATACCTTTGCAAACGGAAAGGAAAGATGGCCGGGTACGGGTAGCAGAAGCTATGTTACTGCAAATGCCGGAGTGACAGTGCAGTTTTATGCAGCTGGAGCCAGCAGCTTAAGCTCGAAAATAAATGAAAATATAGCAATAGAGCTTATGAAAACAAATAGCAATGGTTCATATCTAATGAGTCATCCTTATCTTAATTCAAACTTAAGGCTAAGAGGGGTAAAAGCAGCGAAGGATAGTGGAGGATTAGACGGTTATGTTATTACAAATGCCCGTTACGGCCACGGCGTGGGAATGAGCCAACGTGGAGCCCAGCAGATGGCTAGAGCTGGAAAGACCTATAGAGAGATTTTGTCATTTTATTTTGACAAGACAGAATTAAAGACACTAGAAACTACTGTTCCTGAGCTTCCAAGCAGGGGAGACGGCACGGATGCCACCCAGCCGGCGCCTACCATATCAAGCAGCAAGCATAAGCTGCAGTCCAACAGCGTGACAGGAATAGCAGAAAAAACAAGCGTGAGCGCTTTCTTGGGCAACTTTAGCGTGAATAACGGTTCCGTGTCATTGGTGGCTGCGGATAAAAAAGCCAAGACATCAGGCAACGTAGGCACAGGAGATGTATTGTACTTAAAGGATGGTTCGGGAAAAGTCGTAAAAAGCTATAGCGTGGTCATTTACGGAGACGTAAATGGGGACGGGGAAATAAATGTATTTGATATAGCGGCTATAAGAAGAGACATATTAGGAGCGGTTAAAATACAAGGAACTTACAGATCAGCAGCAGATGTAACAAGAGATTCAAATGTAGATATTTTCGATGTTTCTGCGATTAGAAGGCATATACTAGGTACGAGTAAGATTAATCAATAAAATACAGATGATAGGAGCACATATGAATAGAAGAGGTGCAATAAAAAACTATATTAAAACAACGATAAAAGTGTTGATTATTATGTTGTTGATATCAGGAAGCGCATTTGCAACAAGTGTTAATGTAAGATCGAATAAGTCTTCATACAATCCTGGAGAAACTGTCACAGTGAGCGTTACTTTTAGTGGTAGTCAAATTATTGGAGTTCAAGCAGGATTTAGTTATGATAGCTCTTTGTTGCAATACACCGGGGGACAAAGTCTTATATATTTTGATGGAAGTCCGGTTAATTCACATACGGCTACATTGACATTTAAAGCCTTGAAAGAAGGCAGAGCTACAGTGACTGTCAATAATATTAAAGTAAGTACTATGGCAGCAGATGAGACGCTATCTTCTAGAAGTGTTAATATATCGATTGTCAAGCCAGCTGCCAGCTCACCTAGCAGTGGTTCATCAGGGTCATCTTCTGGTAGTTCATCAGGCTCTAGCAGCTCGTCAAATACCAGCTCAAGCAGCAATACGCCGGCTCCCAAGCCAGAGCCAACACCTGCTCCAGAGCCCGAGCCGGATCCGATGGAAAAGGCTGTCGAAGTAAAGATAGGCGAAGATACAAAGTATCTGTGGCCGGAGCTTGCAAAGATCAAGTTGCCTGAAGGCTTTGAAAAGGGAAAGGCAGCTTATGGTGAGGATGAGATCGAAGTCGCGGTTTCTAAGAATGAAGACACGGATTTGACTTTGGCGTATTTCACCGATGAGAAAGGTGAAAAGGGAGTGTTTTACGTATTTGACGTGGATAAGCAGGAATTCTATCCTCGTGTAAATTTAAATGCAAGATCAAGCTACACGATTTTGAAGTTAAATGATGCTGAAGAAATTCCCCAGGGCTATATCGAATCAGAATTTGAAGTAGACGGCAACAAGGTGGATGCCTGGGTTATGGAATCCGGCAAAAGCGAAGATTTTGTTTTATTGTACGTTATGAATGAAGAAGGGGAAAAAGGGTTTTATACCTACGACAAGCTAGAGGGAACGATGCAACGTTTCACCGACAGGGTCGTTGAGGTAGAGGTTTTGATCGAACCGGAACCTTTGAGCGTATTCGAAAAGATTTTCTCAGACCCACTTCTTGCGACCATATTCGGCGGTCTCGGTCTTGTAACAGCAGGGTTGACTGCGGGACTAGTCAAATTAGGCAAAGGTGGCAAGTTCTAAACTGAAAGTTAAAAGATATAATATATAAGTAAAGCTGGGCTCCCACAATGTGGGAGCCTTGTGCGTGTGCTGTGCAGCATTATGGATAAATATATTGATGACAAAATGGAAAAAAGAATTAAATAAAAATTATAGGGGTATACAAATAGTACAAACAAAATTTAAGGGGGGATTATCGTGAAAATGAAAAAAGCTGAAGATATCAAAATCTACTACGAAGATGAAACAGGGACAATTATTTTAGAAAATGAAATCGACAAGTATAACCTGTCACAGATGTTCGAAGAGTCGCAGATATTTTGGGGCGAGCATGGTGGGTATTTTGTTCATATAGAAGATCAGTACTTGCCTCTTGAGGATTTTGTGTTGTAAAAGGGCGATATATTAGTTGCATAGCACAGGGTCCGGCATGGAAACCGGACCTAACAAAGTTTAGCAATAGTATGTGCCGGATTATATTTCACATGCCATGCCTCTGAGTTGAACTACCTGGTCTTCCTGGCCGAGTACTACCATGGTATCGCCATCTTGTAAAATTTCATTGGAGCTAGGGTTGAATTTTAATTTTGTATCGCCTTTCCTTTTTATGGCAAGGACAATGAGGCCGGTTTGTTCAGGGATTTTTGCCTCCATTAGAGATTTTCCAACAAAATCTGAATTTGTACATATCTTGACTTCCTCTAAATCCAAGGTTACATCTCCGGCTTGGGTTATGACATCTAAAAAAGACATTACCGAAGGTCTGATTACAAGAGCTGCCATTCTTCTTCCGCCAATTTCATTTGGGGAAATGGTATTGTTTGCGCCTGCTTTTTTAAGCTTATTATGTGCGTTTCTATCGATTGCTTTTGAGACTATATAAACATCATCATTCATTTGCCTGGCTGTAAGAACTGTGAAAACGTTGTCCGCATCGTTTGATAGAGTAGAGATTACTCCTTTGGATTTCTTTATGTGCGCTGATTCCAAAACGTCTTCGCTGGTTGCATCTCCGACTATAGTCAGAACTCCTTCGTGTCTGAGTTCACTAGCACGGCGATGATTTTTTTCGATAACCACAAAAGGCAGATCGTTTTCGCGAAACTGTTTTATGACCGTGTGGCCTATTTCTCCGGCACCGCATATAATGTAGTGGTTTTTGAGCTCAGCTATTTTATTCTCCATTTTTCTCCTCCTCCAAGCATCTTTAAGTTCGCCTTCGAAAAATAATGCTACAAGACTGGTAAATCCGTAACCAGCAACGCCTAAACCAGAAAATATAATAAAAATAGTAAAAATTTTGGCTGGAGCTACCATTTCACCAACCTCTCCATATCCTACCGTCGATATGGTTATTGCAGTCATGTATAAGGCGTCTATGAATCCAACGTTTAAAAGCTGCATATAACCGATAACGGCTACTACAATGATTATAGAAAAAGTAATGATTATTACTAAAAATTTACGATGGCTTTCCATGAAATCATCCCCTTGCGGTTTTTGCTGAGATATAGGTTGTAATAGTTTTTAATACTCCCTCCCCTAAATTATATCAGCTATTTGTTTGACATTCCACCGTATGTTTTATATCATTAATTAGATGTAAATAATAACAGAAGGCACATGTGAATGAATCCAATAAAAATCTTTAAGAACGTACTTGTTGTTTCTTTGGTTCTTTTAATAATCTCAGGTTCCGTTTCAGCTCAGGAGGCAAGCATAAAAATCACCACACATCCCCGGCAAATCGAAAAAGGGGATGTTTTCAGCGTGATTATTTCAGTCGAATCCTCAGGTGAATCAATCGGCACGGTAATCGCTGGATTATCTTATGATGCCCGGATAATGGAGTACGACACAGGTGGCGGAAATGCCATTATGATATCCGATGGCAAGGGGGGAATATCCGACTTTAACACAGGAGGAGCAAAGACTGTTGTCTACGAGCTTTCATTTGTGGCAAAGGCTACTGGAACCGGAAGGTTTTCAGTGGATCAAAGCGAAATAATCGGTGGGGAGACGGGGATATCTCTGGGAAACCCATCTGCAGGCATAAATATATCGGTTAAGAACCCGGTGGAAGAAACCATAGAGGAAGCTCCAAAAGTAGACCCGGAGGAAGACCCTGTAAAAATAACTATCGGAGACGAGGACTATTATATACTAAGAGACATATCGGGGGTGGCATTGCCGGAAGGCTTTGAAAAATCAGGTTTCAAGTACAAGTCACACAAGGTGGCAGCGGCAGAAAACAAAACAAAAGACATCATAATCATGTATATCATGAATGAAAAAATGGAATCGGCATTTTATCTTTACGATCAAGATGATGGCGCCTTTTACCCTTATGTCAGTCTCCAAACGGATCATAGCCATATAATCCTGCCCATAGATATCGAAGTTGAAGGGTTTGAAAAAATGGACTTTGTTGAGTTGGATGCTTCCGTTGAAGTTTTGGTCAGTACCGATGGGACAAGAGATTTTTATATTGTAAAGGCAGTAGCCTCTGGTGGTGATATAGGCTATTATCTTTATGATTTACAGGAGAGAACTCTGCAAAGGGTGAATGTCAACGGAAATGAAGCAGTTTTTACTGATGAGGTCAAAGGCTTGTCAGTTTTAATGGAGGACGATAGAGTAAGGAACGCATTTTTTATATTGGCATCTGTCTGTGTGCTGCTTGGCATAAGTTGGGCAGTGCTGAGAAGAAAAGCCTGATTCGTGTGTAAAGTTATTTACATATCTTTCTTTAGATGGTATTATTATAAGGGAATATTTTCATATCAAAGAAGTCAGTACTTATTCGAAAGATTTTTGGAGTGATGCATATATGACCAGACAACTGAAAATGCTTATACTTGTGTGGATGGACGCATTTTTAATAAGCATTTCCTTTTACGCCGCTTTGGCACTGAGGTTTGACAACGCAATACCCGCTATTTACATTGAAAGCCTCAGACAGAACATTTTGTTTTTTGTTTTTATAAAACTCATGGTTTTTGTAGTAGGGAAGATGTATCATAGCCTTTGGAAATACGCCAGTATTTCGGAACTTGTTCAAATAATGTTTACCATTTTCTTTGCAAACCTATTGGTAATGTCATTTGCTTATTTAGCCGGAGATATAAACAACGTGATATTTCCGAGAAGCGTCTATGTTATAGCGGCCATACTCGATATATTCCTTATAGGTGGAGTGCGGGTAGGCTATAGAGCTCTTCCAGCCAAGCTTAATAAATACAAAGGCTGGGGAATGAAAAAGCGTGTTATGATAATCGGCGCTGGAGATGCAGGGGCAATGCTGGTTAAGGAAATCAACAACCATAGCGCATTAAACAGCAAGATAGTCGTCTTTGTAGATGATGATTCCACCAAGGTTGGTCTAAGAATCGGCGGCGCGCCGGTAGCAGGCACTACTGAAGAAGTGCCTAAAATCGCAAAGAAATACGGAATAGATGAAATAATAATAGCCATACCTTCAGCAGGCAAGGCCCAGATACAAGATATCGTTGCCAAATGCAAAAAGACCAAGGCGAAGCTTAAGATCCTTCCTGGTATTTATGAGATAATCGGAGGGAAGGTCAAGATCAGTCAAGTCAGGGACGTACAGATAGAGGATCTTCTGGGCAGAGAGCAGATAAAGCTTGATACCAATGAGATTCGAAATTTCATAAAATACAAGACCGTGATGGTTACAGGTGCCGGAGGATCAATAGGATCGGAGCTGTGCCGTCAAATCCTGCATTTTCAGCCTTCCGAGCTGATACTCGTGGAGATTTATGAAAATAGCGTCTACGATCTGCAAAACGAGCTTAACAGAAAGTATGAAGGCTTGAATTTAAAGGTAATAATAGCTTCTGTAAGAGATAGAGACAGGATGGAAGAAATCATAGGTACCCATAGGCCGGATGTAATATTCCATGCAGCGGCCCACAAGCACGTTCCGCTGATGGAGAGCAATCCCAAAGAAGCTGTCAAAAACAACGTATTTGGAACCTTAAACGTCGCTCAGATGGCAGACAAGTTTGGCGTTTCAAAATTTGTACTCATTTCCACCGACAAGGCAGTAAACCCTACAAACATAATGGGAGCCACTAAAAGACTTTGTGAGATGATAGTCCAATCAATTGACAAAGAAAGCAAGACGGAATTTGCGGCGGTCAGGTTTGGAAATGTCCTTGGCAGCAACGGAAGCGTAATTCCTCTGTTTAAAAAGCAGATTGCCCAAGGAGGACCGGTGACCCTTACTCACGAGGATATAATAAGATATTTCATGAGCATACCGGAAGCCACTCAGCTTGTCTTGCAGGCAGGGGCAATGGCAAAGGGCGGTGAGATTTTTATTCTCGATATGGGAGAGCCCGTCAAGATAATAGACCTTGCAAAAGACCTCATAAGGCTTTCGGGATTCGAGCCTGACGTGGACATAGCAATAAAAATCACCGGATTAAGGCCGGGGGAGAAGCTCTACGAGGAACTTCTGCTGGACGAAGAGGGCGTTAGCAAAACGGTACACGAGAAGATTTTTGTGGGCAAGCCGATTTTTACCGATTACGAAAAAATCCTAAAGCACATAAATACCCTAGATGAAGGAATAAGAACTCCAAATGCCAATTTAAAGCATATCATGGGGAGGATCGTTAAGACTTACAAGGTGTATGAAGAGGAAAACGTAAAGGCTGATGCTCAGAAAAATGAAAATATGAAAATAGGAAATTGATATTATCCGGCACATTGTGTGCCGGATTTTTAATGCTAAAAACACGCTAAAAAACAGCTTGTAAGTGAACTTAAAATTAAATATAATAAGTGTGACGTAGCTGCGGCGGATTTAGAGGTGTTTAGGAACGGAGGGTAAGGATTGACCGAAAATAAAAAGTTGGAAGAATTTTTAAGCCTAGTAGATAGGTATGATTTTTTCGACAAGTTATACGACAACATCAGGTTGATAGATCCTGAGAACAAAAAAATCATATACTGCCTAAACGACCAGATCATCGAAGAAGAGGGAAGCTGTTATGGTTTTTGGGGTGATTCCAAGATGTGTCCTGACTGCGTTTCTATGAGAGCCTTTAAGAATGAAGACACCTCCGTTAAGATAAAGTATACGCAATCAAGCGTATATTTGGTTACCGCTCTTCCTGTCCAAATCAAGAACAAGAAGCTGGTTCTTGAGATGATAAAGGATATTACAAACACGATCACTATCGAAGGTCAGATCAACGGAAAGAGCAGGACTCAAATGAAAAACATAGCCGAGAGCCTTCAAAACATGGTGGTAAGGGATGGTCTTACCGATCTTTTCAACAGAAGATATATAGATATGAACATGCCTAAAGCACTGGAAAAAGCAAAGAAAGATGGTGCAAGGCTTTCGGTTGTGATAACAGATATCGACGATTTCAAGGAAGTCAACGACACGTACGGACATACTGTAGGGGACGAGGTGATAAAAGCCTTTGCAGATATAATTACCCGATCCATACGAAAGGATTTTGACTGGGCAGCAAGGTACGGCGGAGAGGAATTTCTAATCTGCCTGCCGGACAGCGATGGAGACAAGGCCGGGGTAATTGCGGAAAGGATAAGAAGAACCCTTTCAGAAAAAGAGTTCGTATCAGAGGGGGAAAGCTTTTTCGTAACGGCGAGCTTTGGGGTATGCACGGTGGAACCAAGCTCTGATATGGAGTACCTAGAGGTAATAGATTGTGCTGACAGAAGGCTAATGGATGCAAAAAACGAAGGCAAGGACAAGGTTAATTGAAACAAGTTATCAATTAGAAGCGAAAATGCTAAAAAAGATGTTTTAAATGCGCTAATTAGTGTATAAATAAACTAAACATATACGAATACATTAAGAATTTTAGCGTTGACAAACGGTTCGGGCTAAAATATAATAAATTTAATTAAATTCAGTAAATTTATTGAAAAAGGTAAACTTGACGAAAGTCAAGGACACAAAGCGTGAAGTCTAAGGCAAATTGCTATGACGGTTCGGCTGCCAAATATTTTATTTTGGCAGCTTTTTTATTTACTCATTTTATAAATGAGAGGGGGATGCAATATGAAAAGAACAAGATTTACAAGAACACTGTCCATGCTTATGGTAGTCATGATGATGATGACAATGATGCCAGCAAGTGTCGGGACGGCGGGAAAGAATGACAGCGGAGGTGTGGTAGTTGCTGCAGCTGAAACAGTTAAACTGGACGTTCTCAATAATAGTGCAGGAGATATCATTGTAAATGGTACGTTGTACACTCATGGGAGCGTAATAACATTCAACGCAGGAGATAACATCGTGATCAAGTCAGCGCCAAAAGAAGGGAATGTATTCAAGCAGTGGAATTTTCCTTGGGCAAGAGGCAATGACAAGTTCATCTATGAAGATCCATATGAGTTTATAATCACTGAAGATACTGCGGTTAGAATCAAGTTTCAACAAGGGAATGTCACGACATATACGGTGACATTCGACCCGGGAGACCACGGTCAGATTGAAGCGACTAATATGCAGATTCAAGAGGTAGCAGAGGGACAAGCTGCAGACGACCCGGGTATCATACCCAATGAAGGATACGTCTTTAGCGGCTGGGACAAAGATTTTTCTAATGTACAAATGGACATGACGGTTACAGCCCAGTACAGCATTAAGCAGCATACCGTTACATTTGATCCGGGATTAGGGTCCTTTACCGATGACAGAGAAACCATCACCCAGATGGTAAATCACGGAGGAACCGCCGTGACACCTGATGACAACGAGGTGATAGCACCCGTTGGACACGCTTTCAACGGGGAGTGGAGCCCATCTGATTTGGGGAACATCACAAGCGACAAGACATTTACAGCCCAATTTGATAAAAATCAATACACGGTAAGCTTTGATGTAGATGGAGGCGCACCAGAGCCTGATGACCAAACACTTGATTTTGGGAGTCTGGTTTCAGAACCGTCAGATCCTGCTAAAACAGGATATAGCTTTGATGGATGGTACAACGGAGAAGATGCATGGAACTTTGAAACTGACAGGGTACCTGCAGAAAATATAACATTAACTGCTAAGTGGAGCAGCTCAACAGATACTGGATACAAGGTAGAACACTACATTGAAGACTTAGACGGTGGGTTTGAGCTTCGGGAAACTGAAAATCTCACAGGAACGACCGGTGAAACCGCAAATGCTACAGCGAAGGCCTACACGGGATTTATCCACGACGGGTCAGCACCAGGGAGCGTCTTAAGCGGTACGATAACAGCAGATGGCAGCTTGGTTTTAAGACTTTACTACAACAGAAATCAATACACAATAGATTTTGATGCTAGTGGAGGCGCGCCGGAGCCTGATGATCAAATGCTAAAATTCGGAAGCCTAGTTTCAGAACCGACGAATCCCGTAAAAGCAGGATATAGCTTTGATGGATGGTACAATGGAGAAGATGCATGGGACTTTGAAACTGACACGGTACCAGCCGGAAATATTACGCTTACAGCAAAATGGAGTTCCGGAACAGATACGGGTTACACCGTTGAACATTACTTGGCAGATTTGGACGGAGAAGGATTCACCTTACATGAAACTGAAGATCTAACAGGGACTACAGGGGAAAATGCACAAGCTGATTCCAAAGCATACACAGGGTTTACCTTCAACTCCGAAATTGACGGAACTGTGGAAAGCGGGACAATCGCAGCTGATGGAAGCTTGGTGCTTAAGCTTTATTATGATAGAGATTTGATTCCGGTTACTTTCTTGCCGGGGGACAATGGCACCATAATAAATTTGGGGATTGCCAGTCAGATGGTGCCATATGAGGGTACCGCTCAAGATCCTGGAATAACAGCCCACCAAGGCTATACTTTCCTGGGTTGGACAAAATTGCAGTCGGTACAGATGATACAACCTTTAAGCGACAACGGATTTACACCAAATGATTTGACTAACATAACTGAGGCCACTGTCTTTGTAGCAGCTTACTCAACAAATAGCTATACAGTAAGCTTTGATGCAGATGGAGGCACACCGGAGCCTGTTGATCAAGCACTCGATTTTGGCAGTCTGGTTTCAGAACCGGCAGACCCCGTTAAAACAGGTTATACTTTTGACGGATGGTACAACGGAGAAGCTCCGTGGGACTTTGAAACAGATAGAGTAGCCGCAGAGGATATAACACTTACCGCAAGATATACGCTGAACGAGTATACAGTAACATTTGATCCGGGAGAAAACGGAGCTCTTGAAAATGAAGGGCTGGCAACACAAGTGATATCCCATGGGTCAGGAGCAAGCGATCCGGGAGTCGTTGCAAATGAAGGATATACATTTACCGGATGGGACGGATCCTTTGACAATATCACAGGAGAGATGACAATTACCGCTCAGTATAGCTTAAACGAATATACAGTAACATTTGATCCAGGAGAAAACGGAGCTCTTGAAAATGAAGAGCTGGCAACACAATTGATATCCCATGGATCAGGAGCGAGCGATCCGGGAGTCGTTGCAAATGAAGGATATACATTTACCGGATGGGACGGATCCTTTGACAATATCACAGGAGAGATGACAATTACCGCTCAGTATAGCTTAAACGAATATACAGTAACATTTGATCCAGGAGAAAACGGAGCTCTTGAAAATGAAGGGCTGGCAACACAAGTGATATCCCATGGGTCAGGAGCAAGCGATCCGGGAGTGGTCGCAAATGATGGATATACATTTACCGGATGGGACGGAACATTTGACAATATCACAGGCAACTTGACTCTGACAGCAGTTTATGAAGCTCAGATAGTAGTTGTCACAATAACTGAGAGCATAGGAGGAACTACTACTGTAAGAACTGTAACATTCAACTATGGAGATACGGTTACTGCAGAGAATCTAGGAATAGAAGATATAGACGGTTATATATACGAAGTGGACAGGGATCTTCCTTTTGACATCACAGAAAACTCAGCAATCAGCGTAGACTATACCCTTGCATCTGTACCGGCTGCACCGGAGCCTGAAACACCAGCAGATCCAGAAACGTCAGATACAGCTCCAGCCCCTGTGGCAACAATCGCGCCAGCCACTGCAGCACCTGCTACACCTGCTGCTCCTGGTGTTATAGATGCAGAAGTAGTTTTGGATGATGAAGTAATACCTGAAGCTTCAGAGGAACTGGAAGACATAGTTGTAATTGACCAAGAAGAAATTCCACAGGCAGCAGCAGACTCCGGAATGAACCTGTGGTGGTTACTGCTTCTATTGTTGCCATTCTTGTTCTTCCTACTTTGGAGAAACAGGGTAATACCGATACTAGAAGGCGTAAAACCCAACGGTGATGGAACATACACTGTAACTTGGGGTTACAACAACAGAAAAATAAAGAACGTCAAGTTTGATAAAGAAGATTCCGAAATCAATGTACTGGCTGGAAATATCCTAAGAGGAGAAGAGCCGCCGGTAGAATTTGAAAAAGGAAGACACGAAAATGTATTTAAAACAGTAGTCAACAAGGACGCCAAGGTTGAGTGGAACATCAAAAGAAAGAAAGCATTTGCAGATGTTTTAGAACAGCTTAAAAAGTCTAATTGACGAAGATAAAAAAGCAGGAGGGATGAAAATCCTTCCTGCTTTTTTATTTTAAATCTGTGCTTTTTTCAGCCTCAAAGAATTGTATACTACGTTTAAGGAACTCAATGCCATAGCAGATGCACCAAGCATGGGATGAAGCAAGCCCAGCATGGCGACGGGTATGAATAATGCGTTGTAAAACCATGCCCAGAAGTAGTTTTCCTTAATTTTTCTAAAGATAGCCTTGGATAGCTTGATGGCGGAAACAATACTGGTAAGCTCTCCTCTAACCAAGGTAACATCTGCAGCCTCAATGGCTATATCAGTACCTGTGCCTATAGCTATTCCTACGTTGGACTGTTTTAATGCGGGAGCGTCGTTGATGCCATCGCCAACCATTGCTACATTTCCGTATTCATCCTGAAGCCTTCTGACTTCGTCTACCTTGCCGTCTGGCAATACTTCGCTGATGACATGGCTAATGCCTACTTTCTTGCCGATTGCTTCAGCTGTTCTTTTGTTGTCTCCGGTGATCATTGCTGTCTTTATGCCCATTTTTTCGAGCTGTTTTATAGCAAGGGCTGAATCCTCCTTGATGGGATCGGCAACTGCTACGATTCCGGCCAGATTTCCTTCAACAGCGACGATCATTGCTGTCTTAGCTTCTTCTTCAAGGCGGATCAAATCATCTTCGAATTTATCAAAGGTCACGCCCTCTTCGGTCATGAGCTTTCTGTTTCCAATCAAAACTGATTTGCCGTCAACAGATCCCTTTACACCTCTTCCAACCAAAGCTTCAAAACCCAGTATGTCTTTTAGCTCGATATTGTTTTCTTTGGCTTTTTCAACAATGGCAAAGGCAAGTGGATGCTCCGAACCATTTTCCAATGAGGCGGCGTATTTTAGTAGTAAGCTTTCATTTACTGTTTTGTCGGTTATTATATCTGTAACCTCAGGCTTGCCCTTGGTTATGGTGCCTGTTTTGTCGAATGCTATCAGTTTGGTATCCTTTATTGTTTGTATCGCTTCCCCGTTTCTTATTAAAATGCCTCTTTCAGCCCCCATGCCGCTGCCAACCATCAATGCTGTAGGCGTTCCAAGGCCCAAGGCGCAGGGACAAGATATTACAAGAACCGCCGTTGCTGTTATAAAAGCTAGAGTAAGTGGAGTCAGATCCGGATTTACCCAGGGCAAAAATCTTGCGCCCCAGCGTATGATACCGAGGTGAAACTCCGGAAATACATTGAATGAAATAAATGTTCCTATGGTTATTATTATGATGGCAGGAACAAAGTACCCGGTTATCCTGTCGGCAAATTCCTGAATCGGAACCTTCGAGCCTTGACACTCTTCCATCATTTTTATAACCTGAGACAAGAATGTGTCCTTGCCAACCTTTGTGACGCGTACTTTCAAGAGTCCTTGCTTGTTGATCGTAGCTCCGATAACTTCGTCATCAACGCTGCGTTTAACAGGCATTGATTCACCGGTAGCCATGGATTCGTCTATAGTGCTGTATCCATCGACGACGATGCCGTCAGTGGGGATCTTCTCCCCCGGTCTGATGACCATTACATCCCCAATCTGAAGTTCCTTGACGGGAACTTCCACCTCTTCCCCCTGAATGACAATTTTAGCTGTCTTGGCACCCATCTGGATGAGCTTTTTGATTGCTTGGGACGCCCTGCCTTTGGCTCTTACCTCAAGGTACTTGCCGATCAAGTGGAATGTCATGATAGTTGTAGCCATCTCGATAAATGTCTGAATAGGGAAGAAAAATCCCAAAAGCCCGATAAGATACGGTGGGAGTGATCCTAAGGATACAAGAACGTCCATATTGGGGCTCTTGTTCTTAAGCGCTTTCCAGCTTCCTATGTGAACGTGGAGCCCTGTTCCAAATATTATAGGAAACCCCAAAACGACTGTTATCGGAAGATACCCTGGTATTGGGGTTATGAACATGTGTATTACCATAAGACCCATTATCAGGCTAGTGAAAAACACAGATATCTTCAAAGTCTTTTCTGTTTTCTTGATTTTAATCTCATCTTCATCGATGCCTTCGGCTGCATCCTCTTCCAAGAAAGCCTTATAGCCTATGCTGCTTACAGCCTTTTGGATGTCCATCAATCTCAGCTTTGAAGGATCGTAGGATACTGTAGCCTTTTCTGATGCGAAGTTGACTGAAACGTTCTGTGCCCCTACCAGGTCGGCAAGGGTCTTTTCGATGTTTCCGGCACATGTGGTACAGGACATGCCTTCAATCTTTAATAGGACTTTTTCAAGCCTTTTTTCATCTGTTGCTTCGGGTATTGCTTGAAACCCCAGCTCATCGACTGCTTTGTGGATAGCCTCGATATTGATTGTGGATTCGTCAAATTCCACCTGAGCTTTTTCTGTGGCAATGCTGACGTTTGCCTGCTGGATTCCTTTCAAGCCTCTTAATTTCTTCTCAACGTTTGCTGCACAGCTGCTACAGGACATGCCGTCTATTTTAAAAGAAGTTTTTTGTTTGGTCATTGTTATCTCCTTTCGAGCTTCTTATTATGACACACCCCATATGGGAGGGGGTAAGGTAATTATAACATAGTAAGCAGATATGTCAATAGGGAAAGCTTGCTTATCAAAGTCATTTCTCGAGCAGCTTATCGTGGAGCAGATCTATTCCAAAAGCTCCTATGGGAGCCGTGACCATAATGGACAAAACGGCAACTGCGAGTATGGTATCACCGGAAGGAACCCCCATGGACAGGGGTACGGCGCCTATGGCTGCCTGTACGGTGGCCTTTGGAAGATATGCGATGGAACAAAATATTCGTTCCTTTGCTACGATAGGAGTTTTAAAGAGGGAAACCCATACCCCTAGAACTCTGCCGCCGAGCCCCGCAAAAATCAACAGCACCGCAAAGAAGCCTGCTTTTGGTATCAGCGTTATATCTACAGCCGCTCCTACCAGTACGAAGAGAAGTATTTCGGCGCCTACCCAGATTTTTGAGAATTTACCCATCAATCTTTTTGCCAGGATATCGTATAGCTTAAGGATGGTCCCTCCCAACGCCATAACTGCTATCAGTCCTGACATGGGGAAATATGGCTCTAGAAACTGTTCAAATGAGACAAATAAAAACGATACGCTCAAAATGATCAGAACTTTTATGGTGTCCCTTACATGCAAGATTTTAAAGATTCTTACCAACAAAGCTCCTATCGTTATGCCTATGACTACTCCGGAGATGATTGATACCGGAACGCTGAACAGGCTGCCTGCGTTAAAGCCTTCTCCTTGATGCATTCCTAAAAAGGCAGCAAAAAGAACGATTACGTAAATGTCGTCTACTGAAGCTCCTGCCAAGATTAGTTGAGGTATGCTGTTTTTCTTGCCGTAGCCGGATTCCATGAGATAAAGCATCCGTGGAACTATGACTGCAGGAGAAACTGCTGCCAGAACCGCACCTAAAATTGCGGACTCTCCCAAGGTCAGCCCCAATAATCGGGGACCCAATAAAATGATAGCGATAATTTCCAAGGTAGCAGGTATGAAGCACATCAATGCTGCAGGACGGCCCACCCGCTTTAGATCTTCAAGATCCAGACTGAGTCCCGCTCTGGCCAGGATCACTATCAAGGCAATCTTTCGAAGATCCGAAGATATCATAAGAATTTCGGGGGCAATCAAGTCCATAACATAAGGGCCAAGGACTATTCCTGTTATTATCATTGCTAAGAGTCCTGGGATTTTAATGCGGTTAAAGATGCCGCTGAGGGCAAATCCTATTATAAGTATTAATGAGAGGCTAAAAAGCATCGGATGAAGCTCCTTTCTTTAAGTAGCGAGCAGTATGTTATAAGTTATAGGTTGTAGGTATGCATGGATTGCTCTTGGGTCAAAAGTGAGTCGGTAAGTCGGTGAATCGGTGAGGCGGTAAATAAAGGTTAAACGATCGTTGGGCTATCGGGAAACGATTGGGAAACGGTTGTCAAGCAATCGTATTGGTCCCTTTCCACTTTCCAACTGACCTACTTTCTGCTTTCCTACTTAAAACACCCGCGTTGCGCTTTTCTCGCGAGTAAAACGAGCTTTTCCCGCGACCAAAGGGAGCCCTTCTCACACAAAGTGTGCTTTGCATGAGCGCTAGCGAATCCTTCCCGTGAGCGAAGCGAACCTTTAACCATTGTCCCACCATGGTTTAACGATCGCTCTAAATATGCATTTCCAGTGTCAGACTTTTCTGAGATTTCTCGTCAAGCTCGAAATGACTGACATTTGTTTGTGCCAGAGCCTCTGGATGACAGATTAAGCATATGCTACTGCTTACATATTATAACTTACAACTTGATACTGCAAGGTGTGCAGGGGCATGTTTAATCATGTTTTTTTGAAAACATGTGTCCTTTTATTGAAACGATGCAAATAAGTCGGTATAATGAATATGATAGCTGATCTTTGTTAGGTGAGGCTACTGCATGGAAATACGCCCCTACCCGGAAACATCGAGAGATGCCAATGGGTCAACAGGCTTTATCGGGTTAAGGTATAGCTTAACGGGGCTGGGTAATCCTAAGCCATGCAGTGCTAAAACTCAACGAGTAAAAGACAGTCTTTATTGGTGATGCCAAAAAGTCTTTTACTTATAAAAGGCTTTTTTATTTTTTATATCGAAAGGTGGTGAGGGTCTTGGATCCTGACAGTTATTTGATTATCGAAAGACAAAATTTAATAATTAGGAGCTATGATCCTTGCCGAGGCGTATTTTCATAGCTCCCTAGGAGGTTAGTGAAATGTACGAAAAACTATTTGATTTAATCAACCAAGGAAAGTTCACGGCAGCTAGAAACGAAATTGTTGAAATGAACGTAGTTGATATAGCACAATTCCTGGAAGAGATACCTGTTGAAAAGCTATTGGTGATATTTAGGCTATTGCCAAAGGAAATCGTAGCCGACGTTTTTTCTTATATGCCAATAGAGGATAAACAGCATATAATCGAGGCTATAACAGATAAAGAAATCAGGCATATTATCGACGAGCTTTTCCTTGATGATACTGTTGATATGGTGGAGGAGATGCCTGCCAATGTAGTTAAAAAGGTGTTGAAAAACACCACCAAGGAAGAACGAGATCTTATAAACAGGTTTTTGAAATATCCCGAATATTCTGCAGGAAGCATGATGACCATCGAGTACGTGGACTTGAAGGAAGACATGAGCGTAGCAGAGGCTTTGGAACATATAAAGCGCACCGGGGTGGACAAGGAGACGATAAATACCTGTTACGTAATAGACAAGGGAAGGAAGCTCCAAGGGATAGTGTCTTTGAGAAGACTTATATTAAGCGATTCCAGCAAAAGGATCAAAGATATAATGAACACCAAGATAATATCCATACCCACCCATTTAGACCAGGAAGATACTGCGATGCTTTTTAAAAAGTACGATTTGACTGCAATGCCTGTAGTTGATACTGAAAGCAGGCTGGTTGGAATCATAACCATAGATGACGTAGTAGACATCATCGAACAGGAAAACACCGAGGATTTCCACAAGATGGCGGCAATGGAGCCATCGGACGAAGAATATTTGAAATCCGGGATTTTCAATCTGGCAAAAAAAAGAATAGCATGGCTATTGGTACTTATGATTTCGGCGACTTTTACAGGGGCCATAATACGAAACTATGAGGACATACTTCAATCAGTGGTCATATTGGCGGCATTTATTCCACGTCTTATGGATACAGGCGGTAACGCGGGATCACAATCCGCAACTTTGGTAATCAGGGGTTTGGCCTTGGATGAGATAAAGCTTAAGGATACCCTGAAGGTATTAAGCAAAGAGTTCAAGGTCAGTCTCGTGGTGGGCGTGGCGTTGGCTTCGGTCAACTTCATAATGATATACTTCTTTGAGCGAACTGACATACGTATAGCGTTTACCGTCTGCATCAGCTTGTTCTTGACGGTAGTATTGGCCAAGGTGGTGGGCGGCACATTGCCGATTATGGCAAAGAAAATGAATCTTGACCCTGCGATAATGGCCGGTCCATTGATCACGACAATAGTGGATGCCGTGGCTCTTATGGCATTTTTCTCACTGTCATCATGGATACTTGGAATTTAACATGAAAAAGCACCGATTTTTAAAAATCGGTGCTTTTGCTACGACTTATTCAGTCCAAGCAGCTACTTTGTCAGGGTTTGCATCAACCCAAGCTCTTGCAGCGTCTTCTGCACGTGTGCCGTCGGCAATCATGACCATAACCTCTGCCATGTCATCCGGAGTCCACTCAAAGTTTGATATTATCTTAAATGCTTCAGGATTGTCGGCTTCAAATCCTTCTCTGACTAGAGTATGGATTTGTTCCTCTCCACCGAAGATGCCTTGAGGATCTTCAAGGTATTTAAGGTCCCATCTTGCAAACTTCCAGTGAGGAGTCCATCCTGTAACTATCACTTCTTCGTCGTTGTCAATTGCATCGGCAAGAGTAGCTGTCATTGAAGCGTCGCTTCCTTCAACCAACTCATAGTCAAGTCCGTAAGAGTCGATTACGGTTAAGGTTGCCTGCATCAATCCGGCGCCAGGCTCGATTCCTGTGATGATTCCGTCAGCATAATTAGTCTCGACAAGATCTTCTATGCTGTTTACAGGAGCGTCAGCAGGCACTACCAGTCCGATCAATGTTCCGGTCAGGTTTGGACCAAGGTCAATTAGGTCGTCTCCGTATTGGACCATGTAATCAGCCTGAGTGGTTGGAAGCCAGGCGGCTACCATCCCGTCGAAGTCACCTTGGGCAACTCCTTGATACATCAAAGATGCGCTGACATCGGTGATGTTAACATCAAAACCTTCATCTTCAAGCACGGTCTTTAAAACATTCGTGCTCGCTATTTCAGAGTCCCAAGCTACGTATCCGAGTTCAACTGTCGTTGAATCCTCTGAGCCTGTTCCACAAGCCATTGTGAATACCGATAATGCTATCAGCAAAAATACTACAATGCTTCTTTTAATCATAAAATCTCTCCCTTTTCATTTTTTATATATAAGCCAAAAGGCTGATATAAGCTGTAAATTGTAAGTGCCTATGGCACCGTTTAGTCATCGAAGTGACTGTTTGTTGTCCGGCTTTGCCGTACAGAAAATGACTGCTGCACGGAATCATGGTTAAGCGAACATCTTACTTTGATACGCTTTGAGTAAGCTTATCAAGAACCATGGCAAGTATAACCACTGCCAGTCCGCCTTCAAAAGCGGTGCCTATCCATAGTCTTTGTATCCCAAGCCATACCTCTCGACCAAGGCCTCCGGCGCCGATCATAGCCGATATGACTACCATGGACAAGGAGAGCATTATGGTCTGGTTGATTCCTGCCATTATAGTCTTCATGGCCAAAGGGATCTGAACCTTTGTAAGCTTCTGCATGGATGTGGATCCGAATGCATCCGCGGCTTCAACAAGATCTTCAGGAACCTGCTGGATTCCCAGGGTGGTAAGCCTGATGGATGGGGGGATCGCGAATATGACCGTTGCAAAAAGCCCCGGAACCTTGCCCATGCCGAAAAAGGATATGGCGGGTATCAAGTAAACAAATGCCGGCATTGTCTGCATAAGGTCCAAGATTGGCATCACAAGCCGCCTTATTTTTTGCTTCTTGGCTGAAAGTATGCCAATAGGCACGCCAAATATTATGGAAACAAATGTGGCTGTCAAAACCATTGACAAGGTTGACATGGCCGCTTCCCAAAGCTCCATATTGTATATCAAATACAGGCCGATCAGTGAAAACAATGCTACGGATTTGCCGGCGAGCTTAAAGGCCAGTGCGCTTATTGCGATTATAAAGATCAAAGCCGGTATGAATAGAAGCAGTCCCTCAAGGCCGTTTAAAAATGCTCCCAGGCCAGAGGATATGCCTCTGAATACAAAGCGAAAATTATCCGTCAGGAAGTTGATGAAAATTTCAATTACATCTCCTAAGGGTATCTTAGCTGGCATCTTCTCCACCTCCTCTTACAAGTCCGCTTATAACAGAACCTCTTATTATGATCCCTTTAAGAGTGTTTTCCTCATCGATGACTGCTACAGGGACTCTGGATTCTGCTATTAAATGAAATATGTTGGTAAGCTTGGTATCGGGCGAAACCGTTGGGATGTTTTTGTGTATAGCCGATTCGATGCTTGACTCGCCTTTTTTTACAAGCTCGGACAAGTCATCGGCTACCACGTAGCCAATAAGCTTGCGGCTTCTGTCCACAACGAACAGGTTGGAAACACTTTCTTTTTCCATTTTTCTAAGACCAACCCTGCACCCGTCTTTTTTATAGTCTATCGTTATGGGCTTTATCATGATGTCTTCTGCCGTAAGGACTTTGCTAACATCCACATCCTCCACGAAGCGGGCAACGTATTCGTTGTTAGGGTTGTTTAGGATATCTTCCGGTGTTCCTACCTGAACGATGGCTCCGTCCTTCATGAGGGCTATTCTGTCCCCGATTTTTAAAGCCTCGTCAAGGTCGTGGGTTATGAAAACAATCGTCTTGTTCATTTTGTTTTGTAAATCCAAAAGCTCGTCTTGCATCTCTTTTCTTATAAGAGGGTCCAGTGCACTAAAGGCCTCATCCATAAGAAGGATGTCGGGATCAACAGCCAAGGCTCTAGCCAGGCCTACCCGCTGCTGCATTCCTCCGCTAAGCTCGTGAGGATAGCTGTCGTACCATCCTTTAAGACCTACCAGGTCTAAAGATTCTCTGGCTTTTTTAACTTGGGCTTCTATATCCACCCCTTGTATTTCAAGCCCGTATTGTACATTTTCTTGAATCGTTCTGTTTGGAAGAAGGGCAAATTTTTGAAAAACCATGCCCATTTTCTTTCTTCTGAGCATCGTAAGCTCATCCTTGTTCATTTTTGTTATGTCCTCCCCGTCTATGAGGATGCTGCCTGAGGTTACATCTATAAGCCTGTTTATGCATCTAATGAGGGTGGACTTGCCGCTTCCTGAAAGTCCCATAACTACGAAGATTTCACCTTCATTGACTTCGAAGGACGCATCGTTTATACCCACTACGTGTTTTGTCTTTTCTAATATTTCGTCTTTATTTTTTCCCTGCTTAAGCATCTCAAGAGCTGTTTTAGGGTTGTTTCCGAAAATCTTGACCACGTGCTGGAAACTGATTTTTTTTGCCATCTATCTCACTCCTTTCTACTGCAGGACGACGCCCGAAGTAAAAGTTTTATTGTATGAAGGAAGCTTAAAAATACGCTCCCGATTAATAATGGTATCACAGTATATTAAGTAGTGTCAAATTTGAAAGCTTTGCATATCAAGGGTTGCGACAATTCAAGCCATAAAAATGTTAAATTATGGAGAGGCGTTTATGTAAGAATAATACTAAAAAAATGCATAAAAATGCAAAGCGTATTTTTTATATGCACTGGAAGGAAGAATGGAAATATGGTTTCGATTTACTGGGAACAGGCGGTTTAAGAGATGTGTGGCGATATCAGTGCCTATGCTCTTATATGCATTAAAATGCATATAAGAAAAATATGCAAAAAAGATTAATGGCTGATGATATTTATAAAAAAATAAATACTAAAATTAGTCGGTGCAAGCTGTTTATTCATAGATTTAGTGGCATGATGAGGGCATATGTTGACAACTTATTATAGGAAAGATAAAATTATAATGTGTTTTTCAAAGTTTTTTCGAAACCAAAACAAAAATCGTTTCAATACTGGGGGATGGGCATGAAAAAAAGAAAATTAACCACATTTGGAATCGAGGTAAAGAATAAGCTGACCGATTTGAATATTACGCAAAAGAAGCTTTCGGAGGAATTGGGTTTCTCTCCAGTTTATTTGAGCATGATACTCTACGGAGAAAGATCCGGGGAAAAATATATCAATGAAATTAAAAAATACCTTGATTTATAAAAAAATATAGAATATGTTATCGGAAAATACACGAAACATTCTGGAATTCATTGACGAACGGGTAGAAACGGTTTATGATTTGCTGGTAGAAAAAGGAGTCCAATACGAAAATGATGCAATGACTTGTCCTAGGGCATTGATCGATGGCCCATCAGTTAAGCGCCTCTAATGAAGAGATATCAAGCGCAGTCCAGTCAATAGCATCGAACATGAACGCTACATCTTTAAAAACCCAATAGATAGGTGCGGGAGTTGAAGATATGAGCGGAGCTTTGGATAGCGTGACTTCAGTGACCAATTCCGTACTGAATCGGCAGAAATGCTCAGCAAGTTGATAGATATTTTTAAATAAGATGATTCCGGAAAGGTGGGTTTAATTGAATCAAACAAACGAGGATACTCAAGTTGTAAAAAATAACAGTCACTATAAAATTCCTTGGATAAAGGCCGGTAAAGTTGTCGGCCTTTATTTTCTTGCAGGTTTTGTGATCACTGCTTTTTCGAGTATAAAATTTGAAGGCAGATATGCCATTCAAACCGGTTGGGGGATTCTGATGCTGGGGGTTTTCTTCTTTGTCGCAGTTTCCTATAGGCATCTAAAACGTTATAACGAGATGGCTGCAGAGATTGAAAAAGGATATAAGCTCCTTGAAGAAAGAAATGTATTCAGCTTATACCTTCAGCAGAAGCTTAAGACCGACAACGATTATTTGAGAACCATAATCCACGAGGCGCCTGTGATGATAGTTGCATTTGACATGGACAACAAAATAGTGGAATTTAATCCAAGGTCTCAACTGGTAACGGGATATACCAGGGAAGAAGCCATAGGAAAAGATGTGGTGGAGCTGATAAGTACCCAAGGGAACGAAGAAAACAGCAGAAAGATAATTTCTAAGATTAAAAATAATTTCAAAGTAAAAAATAACGAAGCCCCCATCAAAAAGAAAAACGGAGAAGTGGCAGAGGTGCTTTGGAACAACGAAATATACCATGATGAATATGGAAATGCGGCAGGCATAATAGCCATTGGACTTGATACCACAGATAGAAAGGAAATGGAAAAGAGGCTTCACAAGCTCGCTTATTATGACCACTTGACGGGGATGTCCAATATAACGCTTTTCAAAGAAAAGGTAGAGCTTGTTGCTAAAGAAATTGAAAATACAGAAAAGAAGGCTGTGCTTATAATACTTGATATTGACGATATAAAGCACATAAATGACACTCTAGGCCATCAGGCCGGGGACGAGCTGATCCGACACATCGGTAAAATAATCAAAAGCTACATCAGCCAAACAGGTCTGTATGCGAGGATAAGCGGAGACAGCTTTGTATGCCTAGTTTTGTACAATGAAAAGGAGGAGCTGTTGTCCCTGACTGAAAATGTCTTTATGAATGTCAGAAAACCGTGGATTTACATGGGGCAGGAATACTTTGTAACCGTGAGCATGGGGGGAGCGGATTATGATACGGACGGCAAGGATTATGCGACTCTTTTAAGAAAAGCCGACATCGCTCTGACCTGGTGCAAGGAATCCGGAAAGAACAGATACGTTTCATATGAAAAAATGATGGGGGATAAGACTCTTAGGTTCATGGAGCTAGGCCGGGAGATCCGAAAGGCCATTAAAAGTGAAGAGTTTGAGCTTTATTATCAGCCCAAGATAGATGTTAAAAGCTGCGGGATAATCGGGGCGGAAGCCCTTATAAGGTGGAAGCATCCCTCAAAGGGGTTTGTCTCACCGGTAGAATTCATACCTTTTGCAGAAGAAACCGGATATATAAAGAGCATCGAGAGGTGGGTATTTGAGACGGCCTGTAAACAGAAAAAACATCTGAAAAAGGTCGGTTATGAAAATATTCAGATGAGCGTGAACATGTCAGGAATCAGCTTGGCGGAACCTGATACGGTGAACTTTCTTCAGTATCTCGTCAATAAATACGAGCTTCAAACATGGGACGTAGTAATAGAGATAACAGAAACTGCAGTAATCAAAGATCTGGGTCACGCAATCGATACCCTTAACAAGCTCAAATCCCTGGGCTTTATGATAGCATTGGATGATTTCGGAACTGGATATTCATCCCTTACGCATCTGCTTAAGCTTCCTATCGATATCGTAAAGGTAGACCGCACGTTTATTATGCAGATCTGCGAGGATAAGGAAACTGAAATCATTTTTGAGTCGGTAGTCAAGCTTTGCCACAAGCTTGGACTCATTGTCGTGGCAGAGGGAGTGGAGACTAAAGACCAGTTTGAGCTTATCAAAAATTACAATTGCGACATAGCACAGGGGTATCTTTTCGGAAGACCCATGCCCAGCGGAGAGTTCATGAGCATAATGGAAGAATTGGTGTCATTGAGTGAGAAAAACGATAAATATTTTTCATGGCGTGTTAAATGATAGAGGAATGATCCGATAAAGACAATAAGAGCACAGATAAGAGGAGGGATTTTCTTTGATCAATTAGAAGAGTTAAAGGCTTATACGATATTTCATTTTGAGACGGAAGAGGCTTGCGCGAAAGAAGCAGGTTACAAGAAGCTGTTTTCACACAAGGTTTATCATGAGGAGTTCATAAACGAGATAAAAAGCGTCGAATTAAGGAAGGTGGACGATGACATAGTCAAAGAATGAATATTTTTGACACTTAAATTGCATTATGATAATATTTTATAAAATATAAAAAAAAATAAAACCGTCGAAGGGCGGTGACGCAAAGCTACGAGTTTACGCCGAAGGATAGGATGGTCGGGTTGCCGGAATATAGTCTGTAAACTAAAATTTTATAAGGCAGCCTTTGGGTTGACCTTTTTGTGGAGGGATTGCATATGATTTTTGAGACGATGAGCAGCAGGGAAGCCATGGAGAGGGCTGTAAAGCACTTTAAATGCAGCGAGGAAGAGCTTAGGATTGAGGAACTTGAAAGTCCATCGACAAAAATGGTGGGCCTGGTTAAAAAATGCGGCAAATTCAACATAGAAAAGGTTAAATCCGAAATAAAAGAAGATCCGAACAACAGGGACGGCCATGTAGAAATCATTGATGGAAAGCTAGCGGTAACGGATGCTACAGGCAAGGATTCACAACCCTCCGTGTTCATTAAAGGTCCACAGATGGACACGTTCCTTAACGGTGAGAAGGCATCCGTCAATACGATTTTAAGCGCCCAGGATCAGGTCAGCTTTGCATTTGAGGATATACCGGCAGAAAAGCATTTAGAAGTGGAATTTTCAAATGATAAAGTTTGCGCTTATTTGACCATTGAGCGAAAATACGGCAAACGTTTTCATTTGAAGGATATTCCAAAATCAAGAAAAACAGTTCTTGAGCCGGGGTTTGACCTTGTAGAACCGAAAAAAGTTTCTTTCAAAGAGTGCATATCGACATTGGTAGATTATGGCATAAAAAGAGAGCTTATAGACGAAGCTGCAGTAAGAGAGGGCTGTGAAGCAAAGGAGACTGTAAAGGTCGTTGCGGCAAAGGGGAAAAGCCCCGTTGCCGGCAGAAAGACAGAATTTTATTACTGTGAAGAATTAAGAGATAAGGAGATTTTGCAAGGGCTTGAGCCGATAGTGAGAAAAGGAGATCTTTTGGCTAAAAAGATCATGCCTGCAATAATGGGATATCCAGGGATGAACGTCCTAGGTGAGATCATAGAGGTATTGCCTGTTGAAGATGAGGAACTTATCCCTGGAAAAGGGGCAGAAAAAAGGGGAGATGAGCTGTATTCCCTTGTAGACGGAAGGCCATTTGGCAAAAACGGTCAAATTGGCGTGATGCCGCTGCTGACAGTAATCGGCGATCTGGACAAGGATACTGATGATATCGATTTTGACGGGGATGTAGTAGTAAAGGGAAATGTCCAGGATAACATGGTGATAAGGGCTACGGGAAACGTAAAGATTATGGGTTCTGTGCATCATTCCCAAATATTTGCCATGCAAAACATCGACGTAGAGGGAAAGGTCGTAGGAGGAAGGCTGCAGGCAGGAGATGAAAACAGTATTTTTCACGTGATAGTCAATATCGTGGAAGAAATGACAATAGAAATCGAAAAGATATTCAAAGGCCTCCATCAGGTCGAAGTAAAGGATGAAAGAGAAATTCTTGAGATTATAAACATAGGAAAGGATAATCTCGATGAATTGATAAAGGAAATGGAAAGAAGCGCAGTCTCCATGAATATCTCTCAGCTTGAAACATTAAACGAACTGAAAAAATCAATCCTGCACGCATTCTTGGAAATGAAGCTGCTGCATCGGCTGGGATTTGCAGAGCTTAAAGAAATATATCAGACGTTGAAGGACTATAAAAACCTAATGGATGAAGAGCTGAAGGACATTAAGATACTTAGAGTCAAGTACGCTAAAAGCGCTACTGTAAATTCCAGTGGAGACATAATAATAACCGGAGAAGGAAGTTACCAGTCTAACCTTATGGCGGGAAGGAAAGTAATCTGCGAGAAATCAAGCAGCGTCGTTAAAGGCGGGACCATCATAGCGGGAAAACAAATCAATGCAGGAGTAGTTGGCGCCCCAAGCGAAATCGCCACCTTTTGCAAGGTCCTAGACGGCGAAGGAGATATAAAAGGCAGATTTTACAAAGGCACCACCCTGGTGGTCAAAAACATTCAAAAAGAATATGTTGCAATAGAATAGAACTTATGCGCAAAAGTCCTTGATTTTGGTAGAGGTTGCTAGTAGAATAATATTATGGACAATTAGTTAGCACTCTAATTAATTTCAGTTAAAATGCATAATCGAGGAGAATGAAACATGGACAATGCTACACAATTGGGGGAAGCTAAAGTATCGAAGCTTCTCATTAAATTTTCAGTGCCTGCAATAATAGGAATGCTCGTAAATGCCATTTACAATTTAGTAGATAGAATATACATCGGAAACGGGGTAGGATCTTTAGGAATAGGTGCTACTACGGTAGGATTTCCGGTGATGCTCATAGCGATGGCTTTTTCGATGTTGATAGGCTTTGGTGCGAATTCAATCATATCGATACGATTAGGTGAGCAAAAGAAAGAAGCAGCAGAGAAGGTTCTCGGAAATGCCTTCGTGCTTTTTATAGGAGTTGCCTTGTCGATTACAGTTTTGGGGCTTGCATTTTTGGAGCCAATGCTTAGATTTTTCGGAGCAAGCGAGGCAATAATGCCCTACGCAAAAGACTATATGACGATTATACTTGCAGGGAACATATTCCAGTCTTTAAGCTTTGGGATGAACAACTTCATAAGAGCAGAGGGGAATCCGCAGATTGCAATGAAGACAATGCTCATAGGAGCAGGGATAAATATCGTATTGGATCCTATATTTATTTTCACCTTTGGTTGGGGAATGAAAGGGGCGGCGTTTGCCACTGTTTTATCCCAGGCGGTTTCAATGGTATGGGTGCTTTACTACTTTTTCGGCGGAAAAAGCTTATTGAAGATTCACAAAAGCAACATGCGCCTAGAAATGAAGACAATTAAATTAATAGCAACCCTGGGATTCGCTCCCTTTGCGATGCAGATTGCCAGCAGTCTCCAGAATATGGTGCTAAACCAAAGCCTCCTCGAGTACGGTGGCGATGTGGCCATATCCGGCATGGGGATAACGATCAGCGTCATCACCTTGATACTTATGCCAATGTTTGGCATAAATCAGGGCGTACAGCCAATTATAGGCTATAATTACGGCGCCAGAAAATACGACAGAGTCAAGGAAGCCCTCAAGCTAGGGATAATGGCGGCTGTTGGGATAGCGACTTTTGGTTTTGTGGCGACTAGGCTTTTTCCGGAACAGCTCGTTTCTATATTTAACAGGTCGGATGCGGAGCTTATCGCAATCGGAAAGCTGCAGATGAAAATCAGCCTTTCCATGCTGCCATTGATTGGATTCCAGGTAGTTGGATCAAATTATTTCCAGGCGGTAGGAAAGCCTAAGCACGCTTCGTTTTTAAGCTTGTCCCGGCAGTTCTTCTTTTTGATTCCCGCTTTATTGATAATACCCAGATTTTTCGGACTTAAAGGAGTGTATGCATCCATGCCCCTGGCAGATCTTTTAGCCTCCATGGTAACGGCAGTATTTTTGATCAGAGAGATGCGGCATTTGGACACCAGTCATGCTCAAGGGTTGACCAACAGGAAAGAAAAAAGGGCTGATGATATTAAGATCGATGAAAATATAATAAAAGAATCAGCGTAAACTAAAAGTATCCCTTGCTTGAAATCAAGCAAGGGATGCTTTTTTGACCAGCCGGGTCCACTGGCTTAAATAAAGTGTATTAATTATCGAAGCTGATCCAGCTGTTATCCCTCTCAACGGATTCATAGGCCAGGGCGATGATGCGCTGGGACAGATAGGCCTCTTTAAGGGTGGGAGTTTCCGGATGGAGGATTTTACCCGCATTTACGTTGTTTAAAAAGTTCTTCATGGACGCCAAATGGGCATTTACCATCCAACCCAGGTCGAATTTATGGCTTGGATATATAGTCTTGTGGTATTTAGCAAAGTTGCCTTCAGCTTTTACTGCGCCCCTTTCCATCACCCCTGTATCTTGAAGATAAACGGTGGGGAAATCCACATCGTCGGAATGGATTTTGATGCTCCCCTTGCTTCCGTAGATCTCTATAATTGTATCTTCCTTAAGGTCTGAGGTAATCCTTGACACCTCCAAAGTGCCCTTGGCCCCGCTTTCCATCACCAGATTTAAAAGAGCCCATTCATCCACCTCTGATGGCACCTTGTGGGTCCGTGAGGCATCTGCATATCTTTCCTTGTAGTAGATATCCGTCTGGGCCATCACCTTTTGTGGTTCCCCTAGCAGGAACCTTACCGAATCGGCCATATGAATCCCCAAATCCACAAGGGCTCCGCCACCTGCCTTGTCTTGAGAGAGCCTCCAGGACATTGGTCTTTGGGAATCCAAATATCCTTTATGATAAAGAGCGAATCTGAAGTGGATTATATCCCCGATTTTTCCGGAGGCAATTAAATCCCTTGCCATTGCGATAGCCGGAAGGAATCTATACATGAGAGCGCTCTGATTGACTATTTGTGACGCTTCGGCAATTTCAGCAAGCTCCTTGGCATGGTGTATGTCTTTTGCAACGGGCTTTTCCATATACAGGGGTTTTTTCGACGCCAGAACCTTAGTTCCTTGCTCGTAGTGCAAAAAGTTAGGTGTGCATACATCCAGTGCATGAACCTCGGGATCATCCAACAACTGTTGAAGATCTGATGTTACGTATTCAAAACCTGGAAACCCTAGATCTTTTTTGCTGCTCACTGCCGCGTATAGCTCCGGGGAATATTCCATGTCTTCAAACATGGTCTTCATGGCGTACAATCCGATAGCGTGGATTTTTGCTATTCCTCCATATCCTACTATCCCTAAATTGATTTTTTGCATATTAATCCTCCTATAAAATTTTTATTTTAGATTTTTTCAATCGGTTCTGAATGGTCTTTGATGGCAAGTCTTCCGTTATGACTGTATCAATTTGAGATAGTTCGGCAAACTTGTAAATCCCTTCGTGAAAGAACTTTTTGTTTTCCATAACGAGAAAAACCTCCCTGGCAGCGTTTATGAATGCCCGCTTGGTGTTGCCGTCCTCCACATTGAAGGTTGTTAGGCTTCCGGTCTCAAGATCGATGCCGCAGCTTCCTATAAAAACCTTCTGGACGTTGTACTTTTTTATGGAGTCGATGGTCTCGCTGCCGACAAACCCTCCGGCGTCCGGAAAGAACATGCCTCCGGGGCTGATTAGAGTCACCGACTTGCTTTTAGATAAAATGTATAAAATATCCACTGAATTTGATATAACCGTTAGTTCCAGTCCGGAGTCTCGGATAAGCTCGGCGAGAACCATGTTGGTGGTGGAGATGTCCAAAATTATTGTCTCTTTTTTCTTTAAAGCATCAAAAGCTTTTTGAGCGATGATTTTTTTTACAGGTCTCACAGCAGGGTCCTTCCTGTCGTTAACTGTAGAAAAAGAAACAAGCTGTTTCTTCAATATGGCTCCTCCGTAGGTCCTTTGTATTACTCCTTGCTTTTCCAATACTTTAAGGTCTTTTCTGATGGCGTCTTCTGAAATCTTATATTCTTCACTAAGCTTTTTTACAAAAACCTTGCCGTCCTGGCAGATTCTTTGATATATCTTGTCGAGCCTTTCCTGGGCAAACATAATTATCCTCCACGTTACATACTTTAAATTCATTATAGTACAGGTTAAAGAAAATAAAAAGATAAAACAAGAAAAAATATTGATAAACAATATGAATTGATATAGAATAAGAGTAAATAATAATGTAGAGGTGAATAATATGTCTCAAGCCAGCGAAAGAATAGAAGCATTAAAAGACCGACTTTTCGAAAGCAAAAGAGAGCTGTCCCTTGAAAGGGCCAGGCTTTATACAGACAGCTATATAACTACCGAAGGGATGCCCCCGGTAATGAGAAGGGCTATGGCTACAGCCCATATACTGGAGAATGTAGAGATACAGATCAACGAAGGAGAGCTCATAGTAGGAGACAGAACTGTCAAGTCTAGATCCGGCATTGCATCTCCGGAGATGAGCCCGTATTGGATTCGTGACGAGCTGGAAACTATGGCTGAAAGACCCCAGGATCAGTTCTTGGTATCAGATGAAGACAAGAAATATTTCAATGAAGTGCTGTACCCTTATTGGGAAAAGAATTCATTGAAGGATTACGTTGACTCAAAGATGACGGATATAGTAAAAGCCAGCATCAAGGATGGAATCGTTAAGATAAACCAGACCGACAAGGGGCAGGGACATATAATTCCAACATTTGAAAAGGTATTAGGACAAGGCTTGGGGTCAATGATAGAAGAAGTCGAAGGATACTCAACCAAGTACCAGGATAATGATTTTTACAAGGCAGCTTTGATTACCCTTAAGGCTACGCAAAAATTTATATTGAGATATGCAGAGCTTGCCAGAAAAATGGCTGAAAAAGAGCCGGATGACAAGCGTAAAGACGAGCTGATAAGAATAGCTGAGATTTCAGAGATGGTATCAACGGAAAAACCCGTTGAGCTTTACGACGCGCTGCAGCTGTTTTGGTATGTGAACCTTGCTTTGCAGTTTGAGTCAAATGCAAGCTCGATCTCGCCGGGAAGATTCGACCAATACATGTACAGATTTTATAAGAAGTCACTGGATGAGTGCGAAGACAAGGAATTTTTAAAGGAGCTTTTGAGATGTCTATGGCTTAAAATGAATGACGTGGTTTTATTAAGAAGCGAAGACAGCGCCAAATATTTTGCAGGTTTTCCCACAGGTTATACAATAATTTTGGGGGGAGTGGACATAAACGGCAGGGACGCCACAAACGAGCTTTCCTACGTAATATTGGACACTTACGGCGACATAAAGCTTCCACAGCCTAACCTTGGAGTCCGGATTCATGAAAAATCCCCTATAGAATTTCTAAATAAAACGGCAGAAACCATCAGGCTTGGGACAGGAATACCCCAGGTGTTCAACGACGAGGTAATAATACCTGGGTACTTAAACAGGGGAGTATCTTTGCCTGACGCCAGAGATTATTCGGTGGTAGGGTGTGTTGAGCTTAGCATACCCGGAAAGACCTACGGGCTTCACGACATCGCGCTTTTCAACCTGCTTAAGGTGCTGGAGGTTACGCTGGAGAGAAATCACGAAAAAATAAGCTCATTTGATGATTTGATGCAGGGAATAAAAAACACCATCGACGAATATGTAGACTACATGGTGGAAGGTTCTAATATAACTGACGAAGCCCATGGAGCATTTGCCCCGACACCTCTTTTGTCTTGCTTCATAGAAAAATGCGTTGAAAACGGAAGGGACGTTTCCTGGGGTGGAGCAATATATAACTTCTCGGGTGTTCAGGGAATAGGAATTGCAAACTTGAGCGATTCTTTATATATCGTCAAGAAATACGTCTTTGACGACAAGGAAATAAGCCTGGGAGATTTAGTGGAGCTTTTAAGAGACAATTACGAAAACAATGAAGTATTGAGGCAGAAGTTCATAAACAGATACGAAAAATACGGAAATGACGTTGACGAAGTGGATTACCTGGGTTCGGAAGTTCTGACGTATTACTGCAAGCAGGTGGAAAAATTCAAAAACCCACGGGGTGGAATATTCCAGCCGGGATCGTACACAGTATCAGCCCACATACCTTTGGGAGAAGCTGTTGGAGCCACTGCGGATGGAAGGCTTTCCAAGGAACAGCTGGCAGACGGAGGCCTGTCCCCTATGGTTGGAAGGGACAAGCACGGCCCTACCTCGGTTCTTAAGAGCGTGAGCAAGCTTGACAACTACCTGACTACAAACGGAAGCTTGCTGAACGTGAAGTTTTCACCGTCGGTGATGAAGGGTACAGAGGGAATACGGAATTTCGTGGCATATTTAAGATCCTTCATGAGACTTAAGATACAGCATATCCAGTTCAATGTTGTATCCGCGGATACCTTGAGAGCTGCCCAGGAAGATCCGGCGAAATACAGGAACCTGGTCATCAGGGTCGCAGGCTACAGCGCGATATTCGTAGAGCTAAACAAATCCATCCAGGACGATATAATAAAAAGAACAGAACACGGTTTTTAAGGAGGCCTTGATGAAGAAGCCTTTGATATTCAACATACAACGCTACAGCATCCATGACGGGGGCGGAATAAGGACTATGATATTTTTCAAGGGGTGCCCTTTACGGTGCCCCTGGTGCTCAAATCCAGAGTCTCAGGAAACCGGGGTGGAGATTATAAGGAAAAATAGCCTTTGCATACAGTGCATAGCTAAAGATGCCTACACCTGCCCGGCTAAGCCTGAGGATTGTCCAACAGGTGCCTTGGAGTATGTAGGCAAGTCAATGAGCATTGAAGATTTACTGGAAGAAGTCAAAAAGGACATGGTGTTCTACGATACAAGCGGTGGGGGAGTGACGTTGTCCGGAGGGGAAGTGCTCTTGCACGGTGAATTTGCTTCAGAGCTTCTTAAGGAAATCAAAGCCCTGGGAATCCACACTGCAATTGAAACCACAGGGCATGGAAGCTGGGAGCTTCTTGATAGGATGACCGACTATACGGATTTGGTTCTGTTTGACTTTAAGATAATGGACAACGACAAGTTTGCCCGCATAATAAAAGGAGATCTTGACCTGGTGCTTCAGAATTTTAGCAAGCTGATGGAAAAGAACGTTAAGGTAATTCCACGAGTTCCGTTGATACCCGGTTATACAATGGATGAGGAAAACATAGAAAAAATGATAGGCATACTGAAGAAGCATCCCAAGTTAGAGGAAGTTCACCTTTTGCCTTTTCATCAATTTGGAAGCTCGAAGTACAAGGGTATAGGCAAGGAATATACAATGGAAGATGTCAGCCCTCCTGAGGATGATGTGGTTGAAAAAATAAAAATAGACTTTGAAAAAGCCGGATATACGGTTTATATAGGCGGAAGATAAGCGGGAGCAAAACCATTTACGGGTTTTGCTCTTTCCGCGTCTTTCAGCCTTGTTTGATAACTTTACTAAATTGATATAATAGTTTTGAAACCTGTCCCAAAACCGGGTTTTGTGATATCATAAAAGTAAAAAATCGGGAGTGAAAACAGTTGGGCAGACTTAAAAGACAACTTGAATTTATTATCGAAATAGACAAGCTGAAGCATATACTAAGGCAAAGCGTGCTTATACAGGACAGAAGGAATGAAAATGATGCAGAGCACTCCTGGCACCTAACGGTGATGGCGATGGTATTAAAAGAGCACTTCGTGGATCAAGATGTCGATCTGCTGAAGGCGATGAAAATGACTATAATCCACGACCTGGTAGAAATTTATGCAGGAGATACTTTCTGTTACGATGATGAGGGCAACGGGGACAAACTCGAAAGAGAAATTGAAAGCGCAGGGAAGCTTTTTTCGATTTTGCCAGAGGATCAGGAAGCTGAATTTTGGAGCTTGTGGGAAGAATTCGAAGAAAGAAACACCAAGGAAGCAAAATTTGCAGCCTGCCTGGATCGAATGCAGCCACTGCTTCTAAACAGCAGGACTGAAGGGCATACATGGAAAAGGCCTGAAGTGAACAGGGACAAGGTGCTGGAAAGGAACATGATTCTTAAGGATAATGCACCGGCTCTGTGGCAGGAGGTCGTGGAAATCGTAGATAGAGCAGTCGACCGGGGGCAGCTTAGAGTCACTAATTAAATTATAAGAGAAAAAATCATATGTAAGAACATACCGATATATACTATTGGAGGTTGAAATATTTTTATTGGATAATGCAATAGGGCAAGGGCATGATTAATTGAAAAGTGGTGATTCATATTAAAAGCGACGACAAGCTTCTGATAAAAATTGAGGAACTGGAAAAAAAATTCGCCGAATTTACCAAGATGAAAAAAGGTATAGACCCCAAAAAAGAGTCGGTAAAAATTATATTTATTTATCTGGTGATGGGAAGCCTCTGGATAACGCTATCCGATAGATTGGCTGCACAGCTATTTGAAGATGTAAGGACCTTGGCGCTGTTTAGCACATGGAAGGGTTGGCTGTACGTTTTAGTTACCGGGTGGATTTTTTACGGCATAATTTTTAAGAGCCTTGTTTTGTACAGAGATTCCATAGTCATAATATATAATAACTACGAAGAATTGAGTTCTGCCCACGAAGAACTCATAGGCATAGAGGAGGAGCTTTCGGAAAAATACGATGAGCTGGAGCAAAGCTATCATAAACTGTCTTTAAGTGACCAAAAGTACAAGCTGGCGGTGGACGGGGCAAAGGACGGAATATGGGAATGGGACATAAAAGAGGATCGGTATCTTTTTTCGGAAAAGTGGCTGAAATATTGCGGATACGATCCGTGGCAGATAAAAAATACCATAGACGGCTGGAAGGGATTGTTGCACCCTGAAGACGCTGACGAGGCAGAAAGAACCCTCAAGGAATATTTGAATAGCGGCAATGGAGGTTACCAAAACATTTACAGGATAAGATGCGCCGAGGGCTCTTATAAGACGATTCTAAGCAAGGGAGTATGCATATGGGACGAAGAAGGCAATCCTGTAAGGATGGCAGGATCCCACACAGATATAACTCAGCAGATGATGCTGCAGGAAAGCCTTAGGGAAGAAAAGGAATTTTCTGATAATGTGATAAAAGAATCCGCAGTGATCATAATGCTTCTGTCTCTAGAGGGAGAGATCCTAAGGTTCAACGATTTTGCCAGAGGAATAACAGGTTACGCAGACGAAGAAATCAAAGGGAAAAAAGTATTCGAACTGTTCCCTAGAAATAAGCAAGATAAAATAAAGGGATTATACAGGGAAATAATAACCGGTGAAAATGCAAACTCAATCGAAGAAAAGATAATAACCAAGAACAATAAGGCGGTAGACGTGCTCTGGAGCTTTAGTCCACTACACGACAACGTCGGAAACACCAGAGGAATAATCCTTAACGGAACTGATATAACTGAGCGGAAAGAAATGGAGAGGAGGCTTTATCACGCAGCGTACTACGACGAACTAACCCAGCTGCCCAATAGGGCGATGTTCAACTTCAAGGTTGAAGAAAAGCTGTCTGAAATTAAAGGCACAAACGATCAAATGGCGCTGTTATACTTGGATATCGACAACTTTAAGCATATAAACGAGATATATGGTTACATTGTAGGCGACGAGCTGTTAAGATATGTGGCCAGCGTGCTGTCCCACACCGTAAGTTCAGAAGGAATCACAGCGAGACTCAGCGGTGACGAGTTTATAGTTTCCATGGAAGGCATCAAAGGTGTTGATGACGTGATCGATCAAATAAATGAAATCAATTATTGCCTGTCAAAGCCCTGGATCCACAACGGGCAGGAATTTTACATCAATATAAGCTGCGGCGTAGCCATATATCCTAAAGACGGCGATAATCTAGGCACATTATTAAAGCGAGCAGACCTTGCGGTGTTCAGCGCCAAGGAACAGGGTAAAAACAGCTACTGCCTCTTTGCTGAGGAGATGGAGGATAAATCTAAAAAATATATGGAAATGGACAACATGCTTCGAAAAGCCATTTTAGGCAATGAGTTTACCCTTCATTACCAGCCCCAGGTAGATGCCACAAACGGAAAAATCAAAAAGCTTGAAGCTTTGATAAGGTGGAATCACCCGGAAAGAGGCTTCATATCTCCGGAAGAATTCATACCGATAGCGGAGCAGACCGGGCATATAGAGGCAATAGGGGAATGGGTGGTAGAAGAGGCGTGCCGACAGATAAAGAGTTGGAAAGGCAAAGGCATAACTACACCCAAGGTTTCCATCAACCTTTCCAGTACCATGCTTAGCAGGCAAGGAATATCAGAAAAAAGCATTGAGACTATAAATAGAAGCATCCAAAATGTAGATGTGGAGTTTGAGATAACTGAAACTGCAATACTCACCAATGAAAAAAACGTTCTAAAGGCTTTGGATATTATGAAGAAAAATGGCATAACCATTGCGCTTGATGACTTTGGCACGGGATATTCGTCACTTAACCACCTTCAGAACCTTCCTATCGATGTGCTTAAAATAGACAGTTCGTTTTTAATGAACATCCATAAAAGCGACAAGGAAAAAAGCCTCTACGAAAGCGTAATACAACTTGCCCACAGCCTGGAGCTTGAGGTAGTTGCGGAAGGAGTGGAGACGAAAGAGCAGGTGGAATTCTTAAAGGAAAACAAATGCGACACGCTCCAGGGGTATTACTTCAGCAGGCCGCTGCCACCGGACAAGGCAGAGGTAATCATTGCAAATGGATTTATAAAGATTTGATATCTTGTTTTTCTTTGTATACTCAAGGTTGTAGTGTTTAAAGTCTTCAGGCAGGGTATAAATTAGTATTGAATAGTTGAATAAATCACAGGAGGTTCACAATGAGCAAAAAAATAACCGACAAGGTAACGTGGGTTGGCAAAATAGACTGGGAGCTTAGAAGCTTTCACGGGGATGAGCTATCGACCCACAAGGGCACATCCTATAATTCGTATTTGATAAGAGATGAAAAAACTGTTTTAATCGATACTGCTTGGGAGCCATACGACAAGGAGTTCGTATCTAATCTAAAAAAGGAAATAGATTTAAAGGATATTGACTACATAGTAATAAATCACGGAGAAATCGATCATAGCGGGAGCTTGGTCGCACTTATGAATGAAATACCGGATACCCCAATATATTGCACGGCAAACGGTGTAAAGTCTCTTAAGGGGCATTATCACAAAGATTGGAATTTCGTGCCGGTAAAGACAGGTGACACCTTAGATATTGGATCTTCGACTCTAGCGTTTGTAGAGGCAAGGATGCTGCATTGGCCGGACACGATGTTTACTTATATGTCGGGAGACAATATTCTTTTCAGCACCGATGCTTTCGGACAGCATTATGCATCGGAGATGTTATTTAACGACTTGGTGGATCAGGATGAGCTTTACAGTGAGGCTTTCAAATATTATGCAAATATCTTGACCCCTTTCAACAAGCTGGTCATTAACAAGATAAAAGAGGTAGTTGCCATGAACCTTCCTCTAGACTACATATGCACAAGCCATGGAGTTATATGGAGAGACAACCCGGCTCAGATAATCGAAAAATATATCGAGTGGGCAAATGACTATAAGGAAGATCAAATAACCATTCTGTACGACACCATGTGGGACGGTACGAGAAGGATGTCCGAAGCTATAGCCAAGGGTTTGATTGAAGGGGACAAGGACGTGAGGGTAAAGCAGTTCAATCTTTCAAAGTCAGACAAAAACGATGTCTTATCCGAGGCCTTCAAGTCAAAGGCGATACTGGTAGGATCCCCCACGGTAAATAAGGGCATAACCTATGCTACTGCAGGGATACTGGAGATGCTAAAGGGCTTGGGGATGAAAAATAAAAAAGCAGGAGCATTCGGCACTTATGGATGGAGCGGCGAGTCTGTTAAGATAATAGAGGATTGGCTCCATGAGGCAGGCTTCGAGATTCCTCTTGAGAGCGTTAAAGCAATGTGGAATCCGGATGAAGCGGCGATTGAAGCTGCTGAAAATTTCGGAAAGCTGTTTGCAGCTGAGTGCCTTGACTGAGAACTAAAGAGGGTTGAAGTTAAAAAAGCGTGGATATAGAGGTAGATCTGGTATATAATGATACTAGAGTAAGTTAAATAAAATCTTACAGATGAGGAAGCCTCATCTGCTGGATTTTACAAGATCCTTCCTAAAAGTGCATTCTTGCTATACTCTCTCCCGACTATACTGCAAGTCGCTTTTGGTGGAGGATCTTTAGAATCCAGTTGCCTTTAAGACAACTGAAATGCTTAAAACGACGAGCAAAGTGAAGTTGATGATCAAAAAGTTTTTTATGGACACTGAAAAGGTGTCTTTTTTTGTCTGCTTTATTTTAAATGTCCCGATATTCTTTCGTACAGGCAAGAACGTGACAAGGCAGATTAAAGCATATAAGGGAAGGGTTTGGGAAAATATCCCCAAAAATATGGCTATATAAGAGGAGTAGCTAGCTGTTTCAAATAGCCTCAGCCCGTTCTTTTTTCCTATGTATATAGGAAGAGTGTAGCGTTTGTTGGCGATGTCCTCTTCCATATCGCAGAGGTTGTTGGCAAGCATTATATTGCCTATACCGGCGACCAAAGGCCAGGATATTATCAGAATCCTGATCAAAAAATCCATATCTGCATTTAAAGTGAAAACTGCTTGTGAAAACGATAGGACAATGGGATCCAATTGGTGGGTTTGTATGAATACCGCTAAAAAGGGTATAAAGAAACCCATGAAAAACCCGGAGAATATTTCCCCCAATGGAGTACGGGATATGGGAACGGGACCGAAGGAATAAATAATTCCCACAAAAAAAGATGCGGCTCCGATTACCAGTACCAATGGGTGGGTAAATAGGTAAAGTGCTGACCCGGCTAGAAGGGCAATGATTATGAGCACTGCCAGAGTCTTTCTGACTATTGAGGCTTTTATGCCGAATTTGACTATGGCATTGTGCTTTTCGTAGCCATATCCCTCTCTTTTGTGGGCTTTTACAAAATCGTAATAGTTGTTAAGAACCGTTACTGCCATATCAAAGCATAGCAGGGATAAAAGCATCAAGGTGAAGTTGATTAAGTTGAAGGCACCATAGCGGTAATAGGCGTATGCCGATCCAATAAAAAAGGGTATCATGCTGGCTACCTTCGTTTGTATTTCCGCCAGCTTTAAAAAGGTTGATATGTTCATTGTAAATCTCCTTGTCTTTTGATAAAGTTATTATAACATTTGTCAGATAGTTGTAAAGTAACAAGTGTAAAAAGGCAATTATTTTCATAGGGTGTTTACAAATACCCCCTGGGGGTATATAATCAGAGGTGAGAGAAGCAACACATAAACTTAAAAACAATTTGGAGGTATTTTATATGAAAGAAGTTATGGACAGCACTTTTGTGGAAGAAGTAATAAACAACGAGCAACCGGTATTGGTTGATTTTTGGGCGCCTTGGTGTGGACCTTGCAAAATGGTAGGGCCGGTGATGGAAGAGCTCAGCAAACAGTACGACGGAAAAGTCAAAGTAGTAAAGGTAAACGTGGATGACAATCCTGAGATTTCTGAGACGCTAAAGATTACGAGCATACCTACGATCGTGCTTTTCAAAGAAGGACAGCCCAAGGAAGCGGTAGTAGGATTCAAGCCTAAAAATGTGTTTGAGAAAATGGTAGAAAAACATCTGTAAGAGGAGAGTTATAAATGAGTGAGAGATATGACATTATAATTGTGGGCAGCGGACCCGCTGGAGTGTCAGCTGCGATAAATGGTGTCATCAGAAATAAAAAGGTCAAGGTATTCGGAAGCAAACACTTAAGCGACAAGCTTGAAAAGGCTCCTAGAGTGGACAATTATCTTGGATATCATGCAGTCAGCGGACCGGAGCTTAAAGATGTATTTGTAGAGCATTTAAATCAAATGAATATAGATATCACTGAGGAGAAAGTAGATGCGGTTTACGCCATGGGTGAATATTTCGCAGTCACTACCAAGGACAACACCTATGAGGCTGATTCTGTAATAGTCGCATCCGGCGTCAGCAACAAAAAGAGTCTTCCCGGAGAAGAGGCCTATTTGGGAAAAGGCGTAGGATACTGCGCAACATGCGATGCGCCGATTTACAAGAACAAAAAAGTAGCAATAGTGGCTTACCACAAGCACGCAGAAGAGGAAGCGAACTATATGCTTGACGTTGCCAGTGAGGTCTACTACGTGCCTGTTTATGGCCAGCCTGAAAAAATCAGGGAAGGCGTGAAGGTCATCGCCGGAAAGCCAAAGCAGATTTTAGGTTCTGAGCATGCCGAAAAGCTGGTGCTTTCAGATGGAGAGATACTTGCTGACGGGATATTCATACTAAAGGACAGCGTGGCTTTAGACCAACTGGTTCCCGGCGTGGATATACTGGAAAACCATTTTAATGTCAATAGGAACATGGAGACGAATATACCGGGACTGTATGCTGCAGGAGACTGCACCGGAAAACCCTATCAATACCTTAAGGCGGCAGGGGAAGGACAGGTAGCAGCGCTTAACGCGGTGAGCTATTTAGACAAAAGATAAGATTTTGTAAAAATGAATAATATTCAAGAGAGTAAACACATGGTGTTTGCTTTTTTGGGTTTAAAGACAGCTTAAGTCAAACTTATGGAAGAGATACAGATTCGTTTAAAAAGATTGGCTATGGGTATAAAAATAATGAACCTTTGATGTAAAAAGACATACAAACAACGGGATCAGGTGCGAGTTGCCTGATTTTTGTGTATCGGAAAGAGGTGTTCTAATGAAGTACAAAGATTATTACGAAATACTGGGGGTAAAGAAAGAATCTACTTCGGATGAGATAAAAAAAGCGTACAGAAAACTGGCAAAAAAATATCACCCGGATGCAAATCCTGGAGATAAAAAAAGTGAGGACATGTTTAAGGACATAAACGAGGCCTATGAAGTATTGGGAGACGAGGAAAAACGGAAAAAATACGATGCGCTAGGAAGCGGACAGCAATTTTCAAACGGGTATGACTTTGATCCTTCCCAGTTTGGTTTTGACAGAGGCGGCGGCAGATATACTTACACCACGTCCGGCGGCGGAGATTTCAGCGACTTTTTTAACGCCTTTTTTGGTGGTGGTTCAAGAGGCAGCGACGATTTTGACATAGAAGACCTTTTTGGAAGAGGTTCGTCCAGGAGGGCTTACTCTTCAAGGAGCAAGGGTGAAGACCTTGAAACCGAGATCAGCGTAACTTTGGAAGAAGGATACCGGGGAGAGACCAAGAAGGTATCATTTACAAGAGAAGGCAAAAAAGTAAGCTTGAACATAAAAATACCAAAGGGCGTAAAGCGGGACGAGCGGATACGTCTTTCCGGTCAGGGAATGCCCAGTGCAAGCGGTGGAAAAAGCGGTGACCTTTACCTTAAGATAAAGCTGGTGAAGGATAAGAATGTTGAGCTGGATGGATTGAATATTCATAAAAGGCTGGACCTTTACCCGTGGGAAGCGGCACTTGGGACAAAAAAGGAAGTGGAATCTTTTGGGGAGAGGCTCTCTGTAAAAATTCCAGCAGGCATACAAACAGATAAAAGCATACGGCTCCCCGGCAAGGGTTATGTAGATAAAAGCGGGAAAAGAGGAGACCTGTATGTTAAGATAAGATTGGTTAATCCACAGACTATAACCCCGGAAATTAAAGGTATATATGAAGAAATGAAAAGCAAATTCAGGTAATGATGTGATGGAGGGTTGAAAATGAACATTGAGAAATTTACGCAAAAAGCGCAGACAGCTATTGCATCTTCCCAAGAATACGCCGTCAGGTTTGATAATCAGGAAATAGAGCCAGAGCATCTGAATTACAGCCTGGTAAAGCAGGATGATGGATTGATACCCAAATTGCTTGGTTACATGGGGGTAGACGTGGCTTTATATGCAAAGGATATTGAAGATGTTTTGGAAAAGCTGCCTAAGGTATACGGAGGGTCGGCCAACAACTATGTATCAAGAAGGTTCAACCAGGTAATGATAAATGCCCAGGATGAATCAAAGAGATTCAAGGATGAATATACCGGGGTTGAGCATATTTTTATCGCTCTTTTAAAAGAAAAAAACTCCAAATCGGAAAAGGTGTTCAAATCTCACCAGATCACGAACGAAAGGTTCATGGAGGCCCTGAGCAAGGTAAGAAGCGGACAAAGGATAGTCAGCCAAAACCCTGAAGACACTTATGATGCGCTAAAACGCTTCGGCAGGGATCTTGTTGAGCAGGCCAGAGAGGGCAGGCTTGATCCGGTGATCGGAAGGGATACAGAAATCAGGAGAGTAGTAAGAATTCTGTCAAGACGGACAAAGAACAACCCGGTTTTAATAGGCGAACCCGGTGTCGGGAAAACAGCGGTGGTAGAGGGGCTGGCCCAGAGAATCTTAAAAGGTGACGTGCCAGAAGGCTTGAAGGACAAGACAATATTTGCCCTTGATATGGGAGCTTTGATCGCAGGGGCTAAATACCGGGGTGAGTTTGAAGAAAGACTCAAGGTAGTTTTAGACGAAGTGCAAAAATCAAAGGGTCGGATACTCCTTTTCATTGACGAGCTTCACAATATAGTGGGTGCAGGGAAAGCGGAGGGAGCTATGGACGCTGGAAACATCCTAAAGCCAATGCTTGCCAGGGGAGAGCTTCACTGCATCGGGGCAACTACCCTGAACGAATACCGAAAGTACATCGAAAAGGATGCGGCTTTGGAGAGGCGCTTCCAACCGGTGATGGTGGACCAGCCAAATGTTGAAGATACCATCTCGATACTAAGAGGGCTAAAGGAAAAGTTTGAAATTCATCATGGGGTAAGAATAACTGACAATGCGCTCATAGCCTGTGCCGTGCTATCCAACAGATATATAACTGATAGATTTCTTCCAGATAAGGCCATAGATCTTATGGATGAGGCTGCTGCCATGATCCGGACTGAAATAGACAGCATGCCTGCCGAGCTCGACGAGATCAGCAGAAAGATAATGCAGCTTGAAATAGAAAAACAGGCTCTTAAAAAGGAAACCGACAAAGCATCTCTAGAAAGGCTGAAAAATATAGAGAAGGAAATTGCAGCATTTAGAGAAAAAGGGGATGTGATGCAAGCTCAGTGGGAAATGGAAAAGAAGAGCATTATGGGAGAAAAGGAGCTGAAGCTTGAGATAGAAAAGGTCAACAGGGAGATAGAAAGGGCTGAGAGGGAGTACGACCTTGAAAAATTAGCCAAGCTTAAGCACGGAAGGCTGCCTGAGCTGCAAAAACAGCTCGAAGAAGCAAAATCACCGGTGGAGAGAAAGCTCTTAAAGGAAGAGGTTACAGATGAAGAAATAGCTCAAATCGTATCTCGGTGGACAGGGGTTCCGGTTGCAAAACTCATGGAACAGGAGAAGGAAAAGCTCTTGAAATTGGCAGATATTCTTCATCAGCGCGTCATAGGCCAGGACGAAGCCGTAGAAGCCGTGAGCGATGCGGTAATAAGGGCCAGATCCGGCCTTAAGGATATCAATAAGCCCATTGGATCCTTCATATTCCTTGGTCCTACGGGGGTAGGAAAGACAGAGCTTGCAAAATCATTGGCTCAGGCTTTGTTCGACAACGAGGACAATATCATAAGAATCGACATGAGCGAGTATATGGAAAAGCATTCTGTATCCAGACTTATAGGAGCGCCTCCGGGATATGTAGGCTACGAGGAAGGGGGACAGCTCACTGAAAGCGTAAGAAGGAAACCATATAGCGTAATACTTTTTGATGAAATAGAAAAGGCTCATTCCGAAGTATTCAATGTTCTTTTACAGCTATTGGATGACGGTAGGCTTACTGATAGCCAGGGACGTACTGTAAACTTTAAAAATACGGTCGTGATAATGACTTCCAACATAGGCAGCACTTACCTGCTTGAAGGCATAAATTCCCAAGGAGAAATAAGCGAAAAGGCTCGGGAACAGGTAATGTCACAGATGAACCGCCATTTCAAGCCTGAATTTCTAAACAGGATAGATGAAATTGTTTTGTTCAAGCCACTTAAAAAATCCGAAATAATCAAGATTATAGATCTGGCTTTGGAAGAAGTTGCAAATCGGCTTGCTGACAGGGGGATTGCCCTTAAAGCAGATAAAGAGGCAAAGGAACTAATTGCTGAAAGATCCTATACAAGCATATACGGGGCAAGGCCGGTAAAGAGATACCTGCAAAAAAATGTGGAAACCGTGCTTGGCAGAATGATAATAGCAGGGAATTTACTAGAAGGCATGACAGTCAAGATAGGAACAGACAATGGGGAGTTGAACTTCTACATTGATGAGTAAACATGTATGAAGGGTACGATGCGAGTGGGGGATAAAGGTGATTAAGATTACCGCGTTTACATATGAAAACGAGCTGATGGAAGTTTACGGAGATATAGAAAATCTGAATAGGGATAAAATAAAATGGTTTTGGGCGGATTTTGATGATCCAAGTGAAGAAGAGTCAGGTAAATTGACCAGCTATTTTGGTTTTCATCACCTGTCTGTGGAGGATTGCTTTCATTGGCTTCAAAGACCCAAGGTGGATTTTTACGATGGCTACACCTTCTTCGTGCTCCACACCATCAATCCTGAAAGCTTAAGTCCCATAGAGGTAAATCTATTTATTGGTCAAGACTACATAGTCTCATTTCATAGAGAGCCTCTTCTTCGTGAAGTTGAAGAAGTTAAAAAGGAACTTTATTCAAGCGAGGTTGAGCTGTGGGAGGAAGGGAATATATATGTGACATATCTGCTTATGGATAAAATAGTGGACATGTATTTTCCGGCTATTTACAAACTGGAAGATGGCCTCAAAGAATTTGACGATGTGGATAAGGAGAGCCTGAACAAGAGTGGCATTGAAAGGCTATTTGGCATAAGGGGCGATATTTTAAAGTTGCTGCGGATTGTTAATTCTATGAGGGATCTTGTTTACAGAATTTTAAACTCTCCTCATTTGAGACGTTTTTCCAGCAACGAGATGTATTTTGAGGACATCCACGATCACCTGCTGAGATTGTCTGAAACCTTGGAGGCAAACAGGGAGATAACGTCTGACATCAGAGACAGTTTCCTATCCATCAACTCAAACAGAATGAATCGTGTAATGACCTTGCTTACCATTATAACCACCATTTTTATACCTGTAACATTCATTGCAGGAGTATATGGAATGAATTTTAGAAATATGCCTGAGCTCAACCATCCATATGCCTACTACATAGTATTGTTGTTGATGGCTCTTATTGGAATTTTTATGTTCATATGGTTTAAAAAGAAGGGTTGGTTCGATTTATATAAATAATTAATTAGGGGGAGATCCAATGACTCATGCAAACGGAAGGCTTTTAAAGATTTTCATAGGAGAATCTGAAATGTATAAACATGAAGCTTTGTACCATGCCATAATCAAAAAGTTAAAGGAAAACGGAATGGCTGGAGCAACAACCATTAGAGGAGTGGAGGGCTTTGGGGCTCATAATATCAAGCACAAAAAGGCCATAGACGTGCTGTCCGGAGACTTGCCGATTCTGATAGAGGTTATAGACTCGCCGGAAAAAATCGATGAAATAATAGACATAGTCAAGCCTATGGTCAAAGAAGGACTAATGGCAATTATAAATGGTGTAGAGATAGTAAAAAAATAAGTGGGCAGAGGCGGGCCCCAATGCCCGCCTTCACTGCTCACTTGTTTTTTATAGCCAACCAACTACCGCAACAGATTATCTTTCATTTTCAATCAGCTCTAGTACCTTTGCTTTTATCAAATCCCTTGTATTCCTGAAATCTTCAATAGGACCACCGGATGGATCATCAAGCCCCCAGTCTTCTCTATGGCTGCAGGGTATGAAAGGGCACTCTACATTACAGCCCATGGTTATAAGGTAATCCACATCTGAAGGGATTTCGTCAAGGAGTTTGGGTCTGAGCTCGCTTGTATCAACTCCGTCTTCTTCTAATACCTTCAAAGCTAAGGGTTTAACCTCCGGATATTTTTCTGTTCCTGCAGAATAAGCTTCAAATACATCGCTTCCCAGGTGCTTCATCAACGCCTCTGCCATCTGTGAGCGGCAGGAATTGTGAACGCATATAAATGCTACTGTTTTTTTCATGCAAAGTCCTCCATTATTTTGTATTTAGATTGCTCATAACATCAGATGGGTTTTTGCGAAGATCCACACAAGTGAACTTGCTGCTTTTATAGGCATACAGCTTTGCTGAATCCTCACTGAAATCTGCGTTTGCAAACTTGTCTTTTAAATACGAAATGAGATTGGCGTTTTCTTCTGCAAATCCGGGATCTACGCTGTAATAAATCCACTGGGCGTCTTTTCTGGATGTGATAAGCCTAGTGCTTTTTAATTTATTCAAATGCCTAGATACATTGGATTGGTTCAAGCCTAGCACAGATTCGATCTCACATACGCACAGCTCTCCATGAATTAGCAAATTGAAGATCCTGAGCCTGTTTTCATCTCCCAATGCCTTGAAAATATCAACTAGTTCCATATTAACTCCTCCGATATGATTATATAATCATATACTAGCATTTTCAACGAGATATCGCAAGAAGTTTTAAGGAAAAGTTACCCCAATGTTCTTTAAGGGGAAAAGGGTGTATCAAAAATGTATCATAGGTGTAAATATATGTAATGTTTCTTAAAATCACTTGGTTTTAAGAGATATATGATATAAGCTGATAGCATTAATCTGATTTTTGAGAGGAGCTCATGCTTTGCATAAGAAATCGAAGCAGTTACTTTTGGTTATTATGTTGTTGGTTGCATCAACCCTGCTTTGGGGCTGCGTGAACGGTGAATACACTTATGAGGAAAGAAGTGGGAACCTTGCAGAGCTAAAGCGCCACGGAGTGTCCTATGGTCAGGTTGTTGAAAAAATATTTCCTGAATTGATGGAAAAATACACGAGTGAAGAAAAAGCTGAACTCGAATTTTACAGATACGACATTGAAAAAGATTCTGTGGCAGTATATCTTGAAGCTTACAAAAAAGGAGATACCGAATTTTTAGAGACTGAAGATCCTGTGGATTTTAATCTGGGGGTTTACAGCTGTCCGGTAAATAGTCATGTTTTTGAAGATATAGATCCTAAAATCAAGTTTCTTTTCCAGAGAGAATCTGAAGAGTTTATGATGTTCAGTTACGAATATGCCAACGAAGAGCAATTTATAAGGATTCATGTATCAGACGAACCCATCGAAGATTACGGGCAAGTAAATGGTAGGACAATCGTCAGATATGATACTGATATCATGCTGTGGAGCACGGGAAATCTCGACCACTACTGGATAGCAACGGATTCAGAATACTATTTGGTCAAGGTGTTAGGAGATGTTCCGGAAGAAACTTTAGACCTTGTATTCTATAGAGTAATAAATTTTTGGTAAAAAAGCTTGCAGTATGAATCGACAAGTGATATACTCTAGGCAAATGAATATTTAGTGCCAGTGAAAAAGTGTAGGCCGTATCAGACAATTATCTTTGTAATTGTTTGTTGCGGTCTTTTTGTATTCAAAATTTGATTTTCAACAAACCAAAAAGGAGTGTTTAAAATGTACGACGTTTCAATTATCGGAGCAGGAGTTGTAGGATGCGCTATAGCCAGGGAGTTATCGAAGTACAATTTGAAAGTAGCTGTCATAGAAAAGGACAGCGATGTAAGCAATGGAACAAGCAAAGCAAATAGCGGAATCGTTCACGGAGGATACGATGCAACACCGGGAACTTTGAAAGCAAAGCTATGTGTCAAGGGAAACCAGATGTTTAAAGAATTAGATAACGAGCTTAAATTCGGATACAACAAATGCGGATCTTACGTATTGGCTTTCGATGAAGAAGACCACAAGGAAATACTAAAGCTGTATGAAAAGGGATTGGAAAACGGCGTGCAAAACATGTCTATCGTCAATAAATCATTTGTTTTGGCAAACGAGCCTAACGTAAATCCAGAAGTCTATTCAGCGCTTTTCTGTGGAAACTCAGGAGTGATATCCCCATTTGAATTCGCGGTAGCATTGGCTGAAAACGCAGCGGATAACGGAGTAGAATTTCTTTTGGAAACTCCTGTGACAGGGATAGAAGAAATAGACGGTCATTACATAATTAAAAGCAACGACAAAAAAATCAGAACTAAATACGTTATAAACAGCGCAGGACTTTTCAGCGATGAGATAGCAAAGATGTCAGGCATGGATGACTACAACATCACTCCGAGAAAGGGAGAATACCTGCTGTTTGACAAGGATATAGGGGGATTGGTAAAATCAGTGCTTTTCCAAACGCCCAAGGAAGGTTCCAAAGGGACATTGGTAACCCCTACATACCACGGAAACCTCATGATAGGTCCCAATGCAAAGCATGTATACGACAAGGAAGACATGTTCACCACCAAGGAAGGCTTGAAAGAAGTATCAGATAATGCTAAAAAATCGGTACCTAAAATTGATATGGGCAAAGTCATAACACAATTTGCCGGACTGAGATCTTCAATGGAGCAATACGATTTTATAATAGAAGAGACAAAAAAAGGCTTCGTAAATCTTGTTGGAATCGATTCTCCAGGGCTTACATCATCCCCGGCTATCGCCTTGGAAGTGATGGAAATTTTGGATCGATCGGGGCTGGAGCTTTCTGAAAAGAAAAATCATATATCATATCGTACGCCATATATAAGGATGGACCATATGACCAATGAAGAAATCAACGAACTGATAGCCCAGGATGGGAGCTTCGGAAAAATAGTGTGCAGATGCGAAAGCATATCAGAGGGAGAAATATTGGATGTTATTCAAAGATCGATACCTATTAAATCGATAGATGCCATAAAGAGAAGGGCAAGGGCAACTATGGGAAGATGTCAAGGAGGATTTTGTACTCCGAAAGTTATGGATATAATGTGCAGAGAGCTGGGCTTGGAGATGACGGAGATAAACAAAAGTGAAAAAGGCTCTTATATATTATCGGGTAAAACCCAAAAAGCAGAAAGGGGTAATAAAAAATGGTCTATGAACTTATAGTAGTCGGCGGGGGCCCGGCGGGGCTAGCTGCGGCTTTGAAAGCATACGATGAAGGTGTCAAGGATATCTTGATAATTGAAAGAGATTACGTTCTGGGTGGGATTTTAAACCAGTGCATACACAATGGTTTCGGTCTTCACAAGTTCAAGGAAGAGCTGACTGGTCCTGAATACAGTGAAAAATATATAGAAAGACTGAAAGACACGACTATAAAAGTAAAAACCGAAACGATGGTGCTGAAAGTGACAGAGGATCGTGAAGTCCATACTTTGAACGAAAAGGATGGATTCCAGGTTATCAAAGCAAAGAGTCTTATACTGGCGATGGGGTGTAGAGAAAGAACAAGGGGTGCAATAAATATAGCAGGGGCAAGGCCGTCGGGGGTATTTACAGCCGGCACAGCCCAGAGATTCATTAACCTGGAAGGTTATATGCCGGGCAAAGAAGTGGTAATACTTGGTTCAGGAGATATAGGGCTTATCATGGCGAGGCGAATGACTTTGGAAGGGGCCAAAGTCAAATGCGTGCTGGAGCTTATGCCTTACTCCAATGGCCTTACAAGGAACATAGTCCAGTGTTTGGACGATTACGACATACCGCTTAGGTTAAGCCATACTGTCGTTTCGGTGCACGGGGATAAAAGGTTAGAAGGAATAACTGTTGCAAAAGTGGACGAAAACCTTCAGATAATTGAAGGAACCCAAGAGTATATATCTTGTGATACCCTTTTGCTATCGGTAGGATTGATACCAGAAAACGAGCTTTCAAACGTATGCAATATAGAAATCGACAAAATAACAAAAGGACCGGTCGTATCCGATACTAGAGAGACTTCCAAAAAAGGAATATTCGCTTGCGGAAACGTGCTTCACGTACACGATCTTGTGGATTATGTATCTGAAGAAGCGGAAATCGCAGCGATAGGTGCCGCAAAATTCATTAAAAATACAGTATCAGAACAAAAATCCATAACCACCAAAGGGCAAAATGGGGTGACATATGTGGTTCCACAAAAGCTGGGTCTTGCAGACGAGGATAAAATCGTAAAGATGTACCTTAGGGTAAATAAAGTATACGACAACAGTAAGATAAAAGTGACAGCCGGTGGCGTGGAGATAGCCAGTAAAAAATATGACAGATTAATTCCTGGAGAAATGGCAAGCATAAATCTAAGCAAGTCCAAGCTAAAGGGAATTGATATTGAAGAAGTCGTATTTGAAGTGGAGGGTGCATAAAATGGGTGAAATCAAAAAATATACATGCGTAGTATGTCCAAAAGGATGCAGCTTGTTGGTCGAAAAGACAAAAGACGAAATCATCGTGACAGGGCAAAAGTGTCCCCGAGGCGTAGTGTACGGAAAGACTGAAATGACCGATCCGAGAAGGGTCATCACATCTACAGTGGCAGTGGCCGGAGGCAAGGAGCCTATAACTTCTGTCAAAACCACTGCAGGGGTTCCAAAAGCACAGATATTTGATGTTATGAGCACTATAAACAGCGTTCATCTAAAATCTCCTTGCAAAAGGGGAGACGTTATAATAAAAAACATCAACGGTACAGGAGCAGATCTAGTAGTAACCCGCAGCTGCTAATACTAAATACCATATACTTCTCAAAAAGGAAAATTCGGATTGTAATTATTTGCAATCCGAATTTTCCTTTTTGATATTTTTAGCAAATTGATAAAAAATGTGATAAAATATACAAAGGTGTTTCACGATGTTGGGAGGAATCTGTTTGAATATACTATCACTGTTGTCATTTGGATGTTTTGTATGTTTTCTGTTTTTAATAATATATTCAATAAATGAAAATAAAAGTAAAATACTAAAAGTTTATGCTGTACTCGTGTGTGGGAGCTTGGGATTATGGGCATTTGCCTACTCATTTTTTTATACTGCGCCTACGAAAGAAAGCGCGTGGTTTTGGCATAGAATCGGAGTGTTTGGGGGTATAGCATTTCCGGTTTTCGTTTTCGTGCTCTTCATGATACAGACGGGAAATGACAAAAAGATTACAAAGATTTGGCAATGGATGGTTCTGTATCTGATTCCTGTAGGTCTTCTTATCGTGAGTCTCGCCACATCTAATACCATTGTTGCGGTGGACCTGATTCAAAGCACAAGCGGATTTGGATGGACTTATATAAATAAGCCTGAGAATACATTGTTTTGGGCATATCTGCTCTATATAACATCTTATTTGGGCGTGGGCTTATTTGTTCTCTGGAGCTGGGGAAACAAGGCTGAGTACTACAATCAAAAAAAACAGTCACATGCGATATTGTTCTCTGATATCATAGTGCTTTTAATTGGAGGGACAACAGATCTGCTCATGCCTATGATAAATGACTATTTTCCGCCAATAGCAAATATCGGGCTCGTGGTTTTTATATACGGTATTTGGATAAGCATTAAAAGATATAATATACTAGAAACTTCATCAGTGGCGGCCTCTGACGTCATTTTAGACACCATCATGGATCCGGTGATACTCATGGACAGGGAAGGCAAAATCGTAAGATGCAATAATTCCACCTGCGCTCTGTTGGATTATGCAAAAAATGAGCTGGTGGGGAAAAACGTCTTAGATCTGCTGGACGAAAACAGCAGAAGGTATATTAATGCTCAGATAAAAAGGCTGCTTAAGAAAAAGAGCGTATCGGGAAGAGAATTTGTTCTAATAAAAAAAGACGGAACAAAAGTGCACACGGTCGTATCTGCATCCGTAGCTGAAGATAAAATGAAGGGTTTTTTAGGTATTGTTGCCACGTATCACGATATAACTGCAAGAAAACAGATAGAGCAAGAACTCTTGGAAAATAACAGAAGGTACAAGATGCTAGCTGATGAGCTTTATAATGCGGCCAATTTCGACGCGTTGACAAACCTGCCGAACAGAAGACATTTTTTCCGAAATGCTGTGACATTCATAGACGATTTCAACGAATATGGGACAGACTTTGGGGCGATTTACATAGACCTAAATGATTTTAAAATCATAAACGACACCTACGGCCACAACAAAGGCGATCAAGTATTGATCAAGGCTGCACAGAGAATGTTGGGTTTTATAGGCAACGGGGATATACTGGCAAGAATAGGAGGAGATGAATTCATCATGCTTCTGGGAGGAGTTGAGAATGAAAATCAAGTAATGGACAAGGCGGATAAGATCAAAAAATCCTTTGGTAAAGGAATCGAACTTGGTAACAAGACATATTCCTTGGGGGCATCAGTTGGATATTCGATATATTCAAGAGCGGGTAGCATCGATGATTTGATAAAAAAAGCGGACAGCAGAATGTATGAAGATAAGCTAAAAGAGTGTAAGAGCTACTTGCTGCGGGAAGAAGCGAGAAAAGCATAGAAGCATAAAATGCTGTCCGTACACTGCTTGCCTTTGTACAACTCTTCAGAAGACGAAGCTTTTTTAATCGATTAGGCAAAGAATGCTTGAGGGCTCGAATGTGAACATGGGAAAACCATGGCGGAAATGATAGTCACACAGAGGGTATACCAAGTAAATGCAAAATCAGTGACAACTGCGGATGATATGCTGGATGTTATAAATACAATGGTGTAGGATGACGATATATCTTTACAGGCTTTAATTTTTAATGTAAACTATATTAAGGAATTTACCTTTAATTTGGTCCTGTGAGGCTGGCAAGGTGATGCATATTTTGTTTGCGCGAATCTTTTTACCATGCCGTAGAAAGATTTTTTTTGCGCCGAAAGAGGTGAGATACATGTCGAACATTATTGAAATTATGGATTCAAGCGCTTTAAACAGGGCGATAACCCGAATATCCCATGAGATCGTGGAGAAGAATAAAGGAACAAAGGATCTCGTCATCTTAGGCATAAAAACAAGAGGAATGCCAATAGCAAAGAGAATTGCTGCCAACATAGAATCCTTTGAAAGCTCCAAGGTTGAGCTTGGATCGGTGGATATCACCGAGTACAGGGACGACAGAGCCAAGGAGGAAAACGGCATATTAAGAAGCCGCATCGATCTGGAGGTAAAGGACAAAAACGTAGTATTGGTGGATGATGTTATTTATACCGGCAGAACATGCAGAGCAGCAATAAACGCGGTAATGGATGCAGGAAGGCCACAAAAAATACAGCTTGCGGTAATAGTTGACAGAGGTCATAGGGAGCTCCCCATAAGACCCGATTATACCGGCAAAAACGTACCTACTTCCCGGGAAGAAATGATTCATGTCTTGCTTAAGGAGCAAGATGGAAAAGACGTGGTCATATTGACCAAATTTGAAGGAGGAGAAGAATGAATACTATCAGCAGAGGCAAAAAAGCAGTTTTAGGTTTTCAGCACCTTTTAGCAATGTTTGGCGCTACAGTCCTAGTGCCTATTCTTACAGGGCTGGATACTTCAGTAGCCCTCTTGAGCGCAGGGTTGGGGACTTTGATTTTTCATTATATTACAGGAAGAAAGGTGCCGGTATTTTTAGGTTCTAGTTTTGCATTTATAGGTGCTCTGGCAATGACATTGTCCCAATACGGAATTGGGGCTGTCAAGGGTGGAGTCATTGGAGCAGGAATAGTTTATATAATCATGTCACTGATAATTCAAGTTGCAGGGGCGGACAAGGTTAGATCCTTTTTCCCACCAATCGTTACCGGACCGGTCATCATTGTTATCGGGCTTAGATTAAGTCCGGTAGCCCTCAGTATGGCGGGATATTCCTACGACGCAGCCACGCAAACAGGCACGGTAGATCCCCTTTCCATACTAATTGCTTCTATAGTAATACTAACAATGATAGCGGTATCGATTTTTGCAAAGGGGTTCTTCAAGCTAGTGCCCATACTTATATCAGTAATCGTAGGCTATATTGCAGCAAGCCTGATGGGAGTCGTAGATTTCAGCAATATATCCCAGGCGGGATGGTTTGGAATGTCCCAAGGCTCATGGCAGAGCATAACGACGATGCCGGAGTTCAACATGGCGGGGATTACAGCAATAGCTCCTATAGCAATGGTAATATTCATAGAGCACTTTGGGGATATAGTCACAAACGGATCGGTTGTAGGCAAGGATTTCTTTAAGGATCCGGGAGTTCATAAGACCATGCTCGGTGATGGACTTGCAACGATTGTTGCGGGAATTCTAGGAGGACCTGCAAATACTACTTACAGTGAGAATACGGGAGTATTGGCTGTAACTAAGGTATACGATCCGTCGGTTTTAAGAATTGCAGCTGTATTTGCCGTGATACTAAGCATGATTGGAAAGTTTGGAGCTTTGATCAACTCGATACCAACTGCGGTCATGGGTGGAGTCAGCATAATTCTTTTCGGAATGATCGCAAGCGTTGGCGTAAGGACCATGGTTGAAGCAAAACTTGATTTTGCCCACAGCAGGAACCTTATAATCGCGTCATTGATATTGGTTGCGGGAATTGCAATTGACAACATCTTCATAGGTGGGACACTGTCAGTTTCAGGACTGGCCATAGCCGCATTTTTAGGCATAGTTCTAAACAAGTTATTGCCTGGAGATATATAGGTATAAGATATAACTTATAAAAAAGTACACCTCAGTTACTAGCTTGCAGCTAATACCTGGGTGTACTTTATTTTTGTTGAGATTAAAGCTTACTTTGCAACTTCGTTTAAAGCTTCTAGCAATACATCTACATCGATTCCGTGTGCTGCGGCACCTTGCTCGATGTTTTCAAATCTTGCAGCCATGCACCCGAAGCAATGCATTCCAAATCTTTGAAAAACGTCAACGGTTTCCGGAAAATTGTTAACCGCGGACATGATATCCATATCTTTTGTGATTTTCATTGCTGTTCACCTCCAAATTCATGTTTATATTATACCACAGTACGATAAAATTGAAATATCGATATTAAATTTTCAATAAATATTTGATAAAATTTAAATAACATGTATAATTAAGATAGCGTTAAAAGCGACATATTTCCAAAGGGGTGGTGTAATGGTTTGCAAAAGCGTGGTGGTTACCAACAAGCTAGGTCTTCATGCAAGGCCGGCGTCTAAGTTTGTTGAGCTAGCCAACAGATTCAAAAGTGATATTTATATAAAAAAAGACACTGCCACAGTCAGTGCGAAGAGTATAATGGGTGTTATGGTTTTAGGGGTTGACAAAGGAACAGAGATAATAATCGAAGCCAGCGGTTCGGACGAGGAAGAAGCACTAAATGCTTTGTGCGCGTTAGTTGAATCCGAATTTGAAGGTTGATAAAAGGATAGTCAAGGTTGATTTAAACCAAGCCTCAAGGAAAGGGTGCTTGGTTTTTGTGCGTAAATAAGGTTGTTATTTAAAAAAAACTCCAATATGGTATAATATTAAGATAAAATATTTCGGAGGAACGATATGTTAAGCGAAGATAAAATAAAAAGAATCAACGAGCTGGCAAGCAAAAAAAAGGCATCAGGGCTTACGGAAGAAGAAGCCAAGGAGCAAAAGCAATTGAGGGAAGAATATCTTGAAAATTTCAGAAAAAATTTCAAACAACAGTTGGACAATATTGAAATAGTCGATTAGGGGGCGGATTATGGAAACAGATAAATTAAAACTTAAAAGGCAGAGCCTAAACGTCTGGGATATGTTGAAGGGCGAAAAAGACGATGCGTTTATGTTCTGTGACGGTTATAAGCTCTTTTTAGATAAGAGCAAGACGGAAAGAGAGGCTGCAGAGCATATAACGGCTCTGGCGGAAAAAGAAGGGTTTAAATCCATAGACCATTATATTGATAACAAGCTGACATTAAAGCCTGGAGATAAAGTATATTCGCTATACAAGGGCAAACAGGTAGTGATGTTCAAAATGGGAAGAGTGAATCCGGAAAAAGGATTCTTGATGGTTGGGTCCCATATTGATGCACCTAGGCTTGATTTGAAACAATCTCCCTTATACGAAGACGGCAAACTCAGTTTTTTCAAGACCCATTATTACGGTGGAATCAAGAAGTATCAATGGATAACAACGCCACTGGCAATCCACGGAACGATAATTAAAGAAGATGGGAATGCAATAAAAGTCTCCATTGGAGAAGATGAAAAGGATCCGGTGTTTTTTATCACCGATCTGCTCCCCCATTTATCAAAGGACATGATGGTTAAAAAATTGGGTGATGCTGTAGAAGGTGAAATGTTAAACCTTCTAATAGGAAGCATTCCGTTCGAAGACAAGGAAGAAAAGGAACGATTCAAGTACAACATCCTGTTGCTGCTTCATGAAAAATACGGCATCATAGAGGAGGATTTCACATCTGCCGAGCTTGAAGTAGTGCCTGCGGGACAAGCCCGTGATGCAGGCATGGACAGAAGCATGGTAGGTGGATATGGTCAAGACGACAGGGTTTGCGCGTATACTTCCCTAAAGGCGATTTTTGACGCAGAAAATCATAAGAAGTCTATATTCGCGATATTTGCGGATAAAGAAGAAATAGGAAGCGTGGGAGATACGAGCATGAGCTCGAAATTTTTCGAAAATTTTGTGTATGAAATATTAAGCCTCACTGAAGATAAAAATCCGGACATGGCAATTAGAAGATCTCTTCAAAACTCGAAGTTTCTTTCCGCAGATGTCAATGCTGCCGTGGACCCTAATTTTGCAAATACTCATGATAAATACAATGCTGTCTATCTCGGAGAAGGGGTTGCCATAACCAAGTATACAGGGGTCAGGGGCAAAAGCTCCAGCAACGATGCTCATGCAGAATTCATGGCTGAGATTAGAAGACTTTTAAATAAAAACAAAATATTGTGGCAGGTAGGTGAACTTGGAAAAGTGGATATGGGCGGAGGCGGAACGATAGCTTTCATCCCGGCAGCTTTTGGAATGGATGTAATAGATTGTGGAATCGGGCTACTTAGCATGCATTCCCCGTGGGAAATCTCTTCGAAAGGCGATATTTACATGTTATATAAGGCCTTCAAGGCTTTTTATGAAAGCGACATGTAGCGGAGTAACCATATGAAGATCATAGGAATTACCGGAGGGATAGGAACAGGCAAAAGCTCGGTGTCTAAAATATTCAGGGAAGATCTCAATATAGACGTAATCGATGCGGATGAACTTGCAAGAAAAGCTGTGGAACCCGGGTCGGAAGGGCTTAAGATGATAGAAGAGCATTTCGGCCGGGGTGTAATTAATGCAGACGGATCATTAAACCGCAAAGTCTTGGGAGACGTGGTTTTTCAAGATGAAATCAAAAGGAAGATTTTAAATTCAATAGTGCATCCAGAGGTGGACAGGCTATACAAGATCCAGCTGGCAAGATGTGAAAAGATGGGAGTGGGACATGTGGCATATGATTGTCCCCTCCTCATAGAGGCATCCCTCATGGACAGTGTGGACGTAGTGGTTTTAGTCAGAGCTTCAAGGGAGAATCAGCTTCAAAGGATCATGGATAGAAATGAATTTTCCCTCGAGGAGGCTATCCGAAGAGTGGATGCACAGATGTCGGGGGATGAGAAGGAAAGATGCGCCGATATAGTTATATGGAATGACGGCACATTAGAGGAATTAAGAGAAGGAGTTTTTTTGATGTGGCGTAATTTATTTTAAAATAGGCTTGTCAATTCCAGAGTTTGAGTTTATAATATTTCTTGTACCTTAAAGCCGTGAGGCTAAGTATTATAGATTTACTGTGCGAGGGTGGCGGAACTGGCAGACGCGCATGCTTGAGGGGCATGTGGAAGAAATTCCGTGGGGGTTCAAGTCCCCCCCTTCGCACCATTTTTTTACCCAAAGACTGGTAAAATTTACATAATAAAGGAGCAAACCACATGGAGATGAACTTACTTGATTTAGGATTGACAGAATATGGACCGTGCCTTGAGTTGCAAAAAAAGATAAGGGAGCTTCGTGAAAACGAGCTCATTAAAGATACCCTGATACTTACTGAACACAAGCCGGTGATAACGCTAGGCTGCAGGGGAAATGACGAACATATACTAGCCGGCAAGGAATTGCTTGAGAGCATGGGGATAGGAATACATTCAAGCAACCGGGGTGGAGATGTTACATATCACGGCCCGGGACAGATCGTAGGTTATCCTATAATCAATCTAAAAAAAGCTAACATAAGCGCCAAAGACTATCTTGATAATCTGCTGGAGATATTCATTCAACTTTTAAAAAACGAATACAACATAAACGCTCATAAAGAAAACAAGGAATATACAGGCGTATGGATAGGCAAAGAAAAGATCACCGCAATCGGCATACATGTAAAGCACATGGTAACCATGCATGGCTTTGCGTACAACGTGAGCACCAATATGGAGCATTTCAAACTGATAAATCCCTGTGGATTGACAGACAGAACACCGGTATCCTTAGAAATGCTCACGGGTAAAAAAATATCAATGACGGATGCAAAAAAACAGGTGGTGGAGTACTTTAAAAAAGTATTTGACGCCACTTTTGAAGATATTACATTAAGTGAGGTAGAAAAACATGTCTGATACAAAAAGAGAAGTAAAGCCGGATTGGCTAAAAATTCCCTTCAGGAAAACAGGTCATTCAGAAGAGGTTGAAAAGCTGCTAAAGGACCTGGGGCTTAATACTGTTTGCGATGAGGCGAACTGCCCGAACAGAGGCGAATGCTTTAGTAAAAAGAGAGCAACTTTTATGATACTGGGCAGCATATGTACAAGAAACTGTACCTTCTGCAATGTTTCCAAAGGAGAACCGGGGCATGTGGACCCAATGGAACCAGTCAACATCGGCAAGGCTATAAAAGAAATGAAGATGAAACATGTGGTAATAACATCCGTTACCAGGGATGACCTTCCTGACGGAGGCTCAGGGCATTTTGCAAAGGTTATCGAAGAAATCAAAAAAAGAGATACGGATGTCATCGTAGAGGTATTGATACCGGACTTTGAAGGATCATATGAGGATCTGAAAACAGTAGTAGAGGCCAATCCTCATATAATCAATCACAACCTTGAAACAGTGCCGGAGCTTTATGATGAGGTGCGTCCCATGGCAGAGTATGAAAGAAGTCTTGAGCTTTTGAAGAGAGTTAAGGGTATGGATCCTGAAATCTATACAAAATCGGGAATAATGCTTGGCCTTGGAGAGAAAAAACACCAAGTCTTGAAGGTTCTAGAGGATTTGAAAAATGTTGGCTGTGATTTTGTGACGATAGGGCAATATTTAAGACCATCCCAAAACCACCACGAAGTTGTAGAGTTCGTGCACCCGGACGTATTCGAAGAGTACAGGCTGATTGCACTGGATATGGGATTTAAGTATGTAGCGTCTTCACCCTTTGTAAGAAGCTCGTACAATGCAGAGGAAGCACTGGGTAAATAAGCTGAATAACGCAAAGCACCCTAACATACAGTATCGCAAGTTGAAAGCCTTGCCAATTTGCCTATTGTGTTAAATACTTAACTCAGTTACAATATAGGTATACCTATATTTGGGAGGAAACTTATGAAGATACATGAAATTAAAAATATTTTAGATGCAGAAATTCTGTGCGGAGAAGACAAGCTCAGTGACGAAATTTCGCTAGCTTGCGGCTGCGACCTAATGAGCGATGTTCTTAGGTTTGCCAAAGAGGACGTAGTCCTGTTGACTGGGCTTACGAATATTCATGTTCTTAAGACTGCAGAAATGGCAAATATCCAATATCTCGTTTTCGTGAGGGATAAAACCCCTGCAGTGGAGATGGTTCAGGAGGCGGATGAACTGGACATGGTGATTATGAAAACCAGGCTGCCTTTGTATGAAGCATGCGGCAAGCTTTACAAGGAAGGACTTGGAGATAGATTCTATGAATAGCATCTATGAAATGGACTACCAAGTTGGAAGCAGAGACTTTGCTGCCGCCGGTGATGCTTCAAGAAGCATAAAAAGGACTCTGCAACAAATTGGAGTGGACACCTCCGTAGTGCGGAGAATCGCTATCGCATCTTATGAGGCGGAGATGAATATTGCAATCCACTCAAAAGGTGGAAAGATGTGTCTAAGCGTCAACTCCGACAAGGTCGTAGTATCAACTGAGGACTTTGGGCCGGGAATTGAAAACGTTGAACTGGCGATGACGGAAGGCTGGTCGACGGCAACGGCTGAAATCCGGGAGATGGGTTTTGGAGCAGGTATGGGCCTTCCAAACATGAAAAAATGCGCTGACGAATTCTTTATTGAGTCAAAAATATCTGAAGGAACCAAAATAAAAATGATATTTAAATTATGAAGATGGTGATTCAAATGAATAACGAATACTACCACTCGGTGGTTTTGGATAAGAGCAAATGCAAGGGATGCACCACTTGCCTTAGAAATTGTCCTACCCAGGCAATAAGAGTAAGGAAGGGAAAGGCGACGATAATCAAGGAAAGATGCATAGACTGTGGGGAGTGCATAAGGGTATGCCCTTATCATGCCAAAAATGCAGTCACAGATAAACTTGATATACTTAAAAACTACAAGTATACCGTAGCTTTGCCTGCTCCGACCACTATTGCACAATTTAAAAAGAAAATCAGCATAAACAGGATACTTACTGCCTTGAAGGAAATCGGATTTGACGAGGTTCAGGAAGTTGCATACGGAGCTGAAATAGTTGGAGAGGCACTTAAATACGAGCTGATGGAAAAGGACGTAAAAAAGCCTCTGATATCATCTGCATGTCCTGCTGTAGTGAGAATGATACAGGTAAGGTTTCCCGAGTTGATACCAAATCTAGTTCACCTGGAATCTCCAATGGAGGTTACGGCAAGGTTGGTGCGCCGCAGGCTCAAGAAGGAGAAGGGACTTAAAGACGAAGACATAGGTTTGATCTTTATAACCCCCTGTGCAGCCAAGGCAACTACAATTCACAGCTACATACCCTGGGACAACAGCCTTTCCAGCATAGATGCATCTATATCCATATCGGAGATTTATCCCGAAATACTGGACCGGATCGACAAAGTTGAAGAAGAAAATCTTCAACACTCTACAGGCAGAGGCCTCATATGGGCCCACACCGGTGGAGAATCCAGCTATATTTCTGATAAACAGATAATAAACGTAGATGGAATCCATAATGTAATCAGCGTTTTGGAGGAAATCGAAAACGGGCGCTTGAGAGAGCTGGATTTCTTCGAAGGCCTGGCCTGCATAGGAGGTTGCGTAGGAGGGTGTCTTACAGTCGAGAATACTTTTATTGCAAAAAAGAGAATCATGGACAGATTCTCGGAAAAAAAGACCGGAGAAAACGATATTACCGATGAGATGATAATGAAGGCTTACAAATCCGGATCGCTGAACAGGGAAGGCGAGATATTTCCGATGCCTGAAACTCCCCTTGATTCTGATATCCAGGAATCTATTAAGAAAATGGAGACAATGGATAAGATCGAAAATACATTGCCGGGCATCGACTGTGGCTCATGCGGAGCTCCGGGGTGCAGGGCGTTGGCTGAAGACATAGTAAGGGGGCAGGCAAGCGAGGTTGACTGCATCTTCGTGCTTAGGGAGGCCATCAACGAGCTTTCAAAGCTAATGTATGACCTGTCCGAAAAAGTAGTGCCGGTTATGAAAGACAAAGAAGAGGATGAAAGGGATGATTGATGTTGACTGTTAAAGAACTGTTGGAAACCAAAAAATTCAATTTGGAAAACGAAGGGGTGGATCTTGAAAAATCCATCGAGAATGTATACATAGGAGATTTGTTGAGCTGGGTAATGTCTCATGCAAATAAAAAATGCGCTTGGATTACCGTTCAGACACATATGAACATAGTGGCAGTGGCAGTTTTATTGGAAATGAGCTGCATCATATTGCCGGAGGACCTTAAACCGGATGAAAATACTGCAAAGAAAGCACTGGAGGAAGACATACCGATTTTTAGCACTTCTCTTGATGCATATGAAATTGCCTGCCTGTTTAAAGACGCGATTTAATCATGGATTTAAAAGCATTCGCAGTGGACCTGCATATACATTCGTGCTTGTCGCCTTGCGGCGATTTAGATATGACGCCTAATAACATCGTCAACATGTCGTTGCTGAAGGGGCTTGATGCAATAGCCGTTGCAGACCACAACAGCGGAAGGAATCTTCCGGCAGTGGCAAAAGTAGCGAGGAAATCAGGGCTTACATTGGTTCCGGGAATAGAAGTCAACACAAAAGAGGAAATTCATGCTCTGGCATATTTCAACAGAGTTGAGGACGCTATGGAGCTTGGGGAGCATCTTTATAAAAAGCTTCCTGATATAAAAAATGACGAGAAGCTTTTTGGGCAGCAATTGGAATTAAATGAGTTTGACGAAGAATCAGGCAAAGTGGATAAACTGTTGATAAACGCAGTGGATATAACCATTAACCGCTTGGATGAATTAGTCAAAGGCCTAGGCGGCATAATCGTTCCAGCTCATATCGACAGAAGGAGCTTCAGTATTGTTTCAAATTTGGGATTCATACCTGATGAGCTTGATATCAAAACAGTGGAACTGTCATCAATGTATAAAAAGGGACAGAATCCTTTAATTGATATGATTGCGGCGAAATACAGGATATTAAGATCATCTGATGCCCACTACCTTCACCAGATACTTGAAAGGGAATTTTTCATGCACCTAGATGAAAATACCCCTGAAGCAATTATTGGGAAGTTAAAAGAGGGAAAGCAGAAAGCAGAAGACCTTTAAAGGCTACATGAAATACTTGAATCTTACAATTTAAAAGGTGTGATTAAATGAAAGAACTGTCACTTCACATAATGGATATCGTGGAAAACTCCATACGAGGAGAGGCGAGCCTCATAAAACTGTCTATAAACGAAGATATAGACAAAAACCTATTAAGGATCAGAATCGTAGACAATGGCAAGGGAATACCTAAGGATGTTTTGGAGAATGTGAAAAATCCCTTTGTCACCAGTCGGACTACCAGACCTGTGGGCCTGGGCATTTCATTGTTTGAAGCCGCTGCAAAACAGTGTGAAGGAAGCTTGGACATATTGTCCAAGGTAGGTATCGGAACTGCAGTTAAGGTGAAATTTAAATACGATCATATCGATAGAGCTCCTTTGGGAGACATGCCTAAGACAATAACGTCTGTGGTCCTTGGGTTGAATGACGCGAATTTGATATATGAGCACACCTTTGGAGACAAAAAATTCATACTGGACACAAGAGAAATACGTAATATGATAGGAGAGAAGGTTCCCCTTGACAACATTCAGGTCGTCAGTTGGATTAAAAATCACGTTGAAGAAGAATTAAATGAACTTTGTTCTTGATGAACAAAGTTTTTTTATTATAATATGCAAAAGAACAAAATCCGGTTGAACAAGGCAGTGTCAAAACACCAAAATATGATGTTGTTTTTTTGATAGGGAGACTGCACATCGTTTACATTTTGTCATTTTAAAATCATAAAAGCGTACATTATTTCGAAAAAACAAAAGAATAGTCGGGATTAGGCAAAAAAAACTTTAAATATAGTGAAAAACACTTTATTTATTCAGCGCAATGTATTAGAATTAAAACAATCGGCTCATTATATGCGTCTTATAATTAACAAACACTAGGCGCAATAGTATGATATAATGTGAAAGTCGAAAAACTGTATACAATATTCATATAATGCGAGGTGTTTAAGAAATGGACATTAAACATTCAACTTTTAGAGGAGGGATACACCCACCTTATAGAAAAGAGTTGACGAAAGACAAACCGTTAAAATCAATAAGTCCCCCGGAGACCGTAGTGATACCGATGTCATTGCATATTGGAGCTCCTTGTAATCCAATAGTCAAAAAAGGAGACTTGGTAAAGAAGGGGCAAAAAATCGGTGAAGCCAGCGGATTTGTATCTGCGCCGATTCACGCCAGCGTTTCAGGACAGGTTGTGGCAGTGGAACCAAGGTTACACCCTAACGGTCAGAAGGTAATGTCGGTGGTCATTAAAAACGACATGGAAGAAACCTTGAGCGAAGAAGTTCAGCCAAAGGGAGAGGTGGATTCATTGTCCCCCCAGGAGATCAAAGACATAATCCTTGGCGCAGGAATCGTAGGCCTGGGAGGAGCGACTTTCCCCACCCATGTCAAATTATCTCCGCCACCGGATAAAAAAATTGATTACGTCGTAATAAATGCGGCGGAATGCGAGCCTTATCTGACTACGGATGATCATCTTATGAGAGATTTTCCGGAAAAAATCGTATATGGACTTAAGGCCATGATGAAGGTTCTAAGCGTGGAAAAGGGATACATAGGCATCGAGGACAACAAGCCTGAGGCCATTGAGGCGATTTACAATGCTATCGACGACAAAAACCAGATTGAGGTATATTCCCTTCATACTAAATATCCTCAAGGGTCTGAAAAGCAGCTTATAACAGCAGTCACCGGCAGAGAAGTTCCCTCAGGGGCACTGCCTATGGATGCCGGCGTAGTCGTTACAAACGTAGGTACCGCTTACGCTGTAAGTGATGCTATCAGAACGGGCATGCCTTTGATCGAAAGGGTAGTTACCGTTACAGGAAGCGCTATTAAAGATCCACAGACACTGGTTGCAAAGATAGGCACTTCTGTAAATCACTTGATTGAAGAATGCGGAGGCTTCTCCGAAGAACCGGCAAAGATCATAAACGGCGGACCCATGATGGGCGTAGCTCAATTTTCGACTGACATACCTGTCATAAAAGCGACATCGGGAATCCTATGTCTTAATAAAGCTGATGCTTTTATACCGGAACCTTCTCAATGTATAAGATGCGGCAAATGCGTTGGCGTTTGTCCGGTTAAGCTGCTCCCACTGTATCTTTCCGCATATTCGCTAAAAGGCGATTTCGAGAAATGTAAAAGCTATAATGCTCTTGATTGCATCGAATGCGGCAGCTGTTCATTTATATGTCCTGCTAAGCTAACCCTTGTATCGTCAATCAGAGTTGCAAAGCGGGAAATAATAGCCAGCAGCAGAAAAGGAAATTAGGAGGGATAACTGATCATGAACGAGCAACTTTTAACCGTATCGTCCTCACCGCATATCAGGGCTTCTCACAATACAGAAACGATAATGAGGGACGTTGTGATAGCGCTTTTACCTGCATTTGCGGCGGGAATTATTTATTTTGGAATCAACACAGCAATAATAACATTGTTATGCATAGCTTCCTGCGTAGGCACTGAAGCATTTTTGCAAAAGTATGTAATGAAGAGACAGGTTACAGTTGCCGACTGGAGCGCAGTCGTAACCGGAATTTTGCTGGCATTTAACATGCCTGTTACAGCTCCATGGTGGCTAGCCGTTATCGGATCTATATTTGCCATTGGAATTGTAAAGCAGTGCTTTGGCGGGATTGGACAAAACTTCATTAACCCGGCATTGGCAGCCAGAGCATTCCTGCTCGCATCTTGGCCCACTAGGATGACTTCTGCGGCTTTTATCACCGATAGCGCCACTACTGCTACACCTTTGGGGCTACTTAAGGAGGGGGGAGAAGCGGCAGCGGCATCTCTTCCCAGCTACATGGATCTTTTCATGGGAAATGTGTCAGGTTCAATAGGAGAGGTATCCACTTTGGCGATACTTCTAGGAGGTATTTACCTCATAGTGAGGCAGGTAATCAGCTGGAGAATTCCTGTCGTATTTATTGGCACTGTAATGGTGCTTACCCTTGCGTCGGGACAAGACCCCTTGTACCATGCAATGGCGGGTGGCTTGATGCTAGGTGCGTTTTTCATGGCGACAGATTATTCATCTTCCCCTGTAACGGTCAAAGGCCAGATTATTTATGCAGTTGGATGCGGAGTGATCACAAGCGTCATAAGGCTTTGGGGAGGATACCCAGAAGGTGTTTCCTACTCGATCTTGCTTATGAATGTCGCTACTCCGCTTATCGAAAGGTATTCGATGCCAAGAATATACGGGGAGGTGAAAGGCGATGCGTGAGATAGGAAGGCTTTCACTGGTTCTCTTCATAATATCCGGCATAGCAGCACTTCTTTTAGGGGCTACAAATTACGTCACTAAAGATGTCATTGCCGAACAGATAAGACTGGAAAATGAGAAGGCAAGGATGGAAGTATTGGGTGATGCTGAAGAATTTCAGCAGTTGGACGAAGACTTGATTAGTGCAGCGGCACAATCTTTGGGTTTTGATAACCTGGAAGTTATAGAGGAAGTTTATGAAGGAATTTCCGCAGGTCAAGCTGTAGGATATACCTTTAAATCCGTTCCTAGAGCGTATGGTGGAGAAATTACGGTGCTTACCGGTATATCGATAGACGGAACAGTTACCGGGATGCGAATTGTCAGTCATACGGAAACTCCGGGACTAGGCGCTAAAGCCACAGACGGCAGTTTCATGGCTCAATTCGAAAATCAATCGGCGACATCTCCGCTTCAAGTAATTAAAAGCGGAACTCCCGGTCAAAACGAGATCAGTGCAATAACAGGTGCCACTATAACCACCGAGGCTATTGCCCAGGGAGTCAATTATTCAATAGAAATGTTCAACGAATTAAACAAGTAGGGTGGAGGTGCAATAATAATGAATTTCAGCAAGAATTTATTTAATGGAATTATTCCCGAAAACCCAATTTTTAAATTGATGTTGGGGCTATGTCCGACGTTGGCGGTAACTACTGCGGCGATGAACGGTTTGGGAATGGGTTTGGCTACTATGGTTGTACTGGTAGGATCTAATGTGGTTATTTCTCTTATTAAAAAGCAGATACCGGACAAGATCCGTATACCGGCGTTTATAGTAATCATCGCGTCCTTCGTGACAATAGTAGGCATGCTTCTAAAGGCATATTTTCCGGATTTGGACAAAGCCTTGGGAATCTTTATTCCTCTTATAGTTGTAAACTGTGTAATACTGGCGAGGGCAGAGTCCTTTGCGTCTAAAAATGACGTTTTAAATTCTCTGGCCGACGGAATAGGAATGGGTCTTGGTTTTACCCTTTCGCTTACGATTTTAGGATCTATCAGAGAATTGTTTGGAGCGGGAAGCATTTTTGGCATCTCTGTGTTCGGCGGAAGCTTTGAGCCGGCGATCATGATGATATTGCCTCCAGGCGCGTTTCTTACTTTAGGACTGTTGTTGGGACTTTTAAACAAAGTTTCGGCATCGAAGTAGAGGGGGATTAAGATGGTACAATTATTTATTATTTTATTAAGCGCGATACTTGTCAACAATTTTGTTCTTTCGAGGTTTTTGGGTATATGTCCATTCCTTGGAGTTTCAAAGCAGGTTGAAACCGCTGTGGGCATGGGCGCTGCCGTGACATTTGTAATGGTTTTGGCTTCAGCCATAACCTTCGTGATTCAGTATGCCGTGTTGGAGCCATTTGGTCTTGGATACCTTCAAACCATTGCCTTCATACTGGTAATAGCATCATTGGTGCAGTTTGTAGAGATGGTTATTCAAAAATCTAGTCCTACTCTATACCAGGCACTGGGTGTTTATTTGCCCCTTATCACTACCAACTGTGCAGTATTGGGTGTGGCCATACTTAACATTCAGGAAGAATACAATTTTATTGAAACTATATTCCATGGTTTTGGAGCCGCTGTTGGATTTACGCTGGCAATCGTGTTGTTTGCAGGAATAAGGGAAAGACTTGTCGTGTCAGATGTTCCCAAGCCCCTTGAGGGATTCCCTATAGCACTTTTGACAGCCAGCCTTATGTCCATGGCGTTTCTGGGATTCCAGGGATTATTATAGGAGGTGCTTAGATGACTGGCGAATTATTGACTCCTGTTTTTTGGCTCGGAATTTTAGGTTTGCTGTTCGGAGGCGGTTTAGCTTATGCCTCTAAAGTATTTGCTGTCGAAGTGGATCCGAAGGTTCCCCTTCTTAAGGATGCACTGCCCGGGGCGAACTGTGGCGGATGCGGATATCCGGGATGTGACGCCTTTGCCGTTGCACTGGCTGCGGGAGAAGCGCCTGTAAACGGATGTCCTGTAGGTGGTTCTGAAACTGCCGAAAAGATAGCGGATATTTTGGGAGCTGCTGCAGAAACCGGTGAAAGAATGATAGCGAGGGTTATTTGCAATGGCACGTTTGAAAATGCCAAGGATAGATCGAATTACTACGGGGTGATGGACTGCAGGGAGGCAAACATTGCTTCAGGTGGAAATAAAGGCTGCCAATACGGCTGCATGGGACTTGGAACTTGCGAAAGGGTATGTCCCTTTGATGCCATCCATATAAAAGAATCTGGAGTGGCAGTGGTGGAACCCGACAAATGTACCGCTTGTGGAAAGTGTATCGATGCATGCCCAAAAATGGTAATTGCACTGGTGCCGGCATCCAAAGGAGTGCACATAGACTGCAACTCAAAGGATAAAGGCAAGGACGTAAAAGCCAGTTGCAGCGTAGGATGCATCGGATGTCAGATCTGCGTCAAAAATTGCCCTGAAAAGACCATATCTTTTGCAAACAATCTGGCAAAAATCGAGTACGAGGGTTGTACAGAGTGTCAGGTGTGCGTGCAAAAGTGTCCGACTAAGGCTATCAACAGTCAGCTTGAAAAGCTTAAAGAGGAAAAACAGGCTCAGTAAATATAATGCTCATTATTAAGGCGTCCTGATTTGGTCCGGACGCCTGCAGACTCAGGTGCTTATGATACCTGAGTTTTTGTTTTTAATTTAAAACAATTCAGACTGTATAAATATGGCTTATTGTGTATAATGTATAATTTTAAGGCAGGTGTTTACACATAAGAGCTTATCCTTTATAATATATATAATATTCAGATGGAAAGGAGAAACTATGAAAATCAGCTCAGGGAAATGGACTTTTTTCTTCATAGTAGTTTTTTCATTGGTAGCGGGCACGTTTATAGGAGAGCTGTTGACTCCATATTTACCCGTTTTTGGCAAAGGGTTTGATATCAGGCTGTTTAACCACGCCTCAAGCGCGTGGTTGGTTGACCTGAATTTCTTAAAAATTAATCTGGGATTAGTCGTGAAACTGAATTTAGGCAGTATCGTTTTTCTCATCTTAAGCTTCGTGATATTCTATAAAAAGTAAAGGGGTCATGCATATGAAAAAGATAATTTTGGCATCTACATCAACTCGAAGAAAAGAGATCTTGGAAAACCTGGGCTTGGAATTCGAAGTTTATAAAAGCGATGTTGAGGAAAAGGTAGATAAATATCTGACTTTTGAAGAAAATGTCGAAAGAATAGCGTTGGAGAAAGCCTTAAAAGCAGCAGAGGAATTAAAAAATGAAGACTCCTTGATAATTGCGGCACATACCATGCTCATTTATGATAATCTCATCGGTATGCCTTCCACGGAACAAGAAGCTTTTGATATATTGCAGCAGCTTTCAGGAAAGGTGCATGAAATCATTACCGGAGTATGCGTATTTGATACGAGTGAAAACAGGGGGATGTTCACCCATAAAAAGACGAAGGTCAAATTCATGAAGTTAAGAGACGACTTTATCAGAAGATTCATAAATGAAGGTGAGACCTGGCAGAAGGCTGGAGCCTATTCCGTTGTGGGAAAGGGAGCTTTGCTGGTAGATGAGATAGAAGGCTGCTACACAAATGTAATGGGACTTCCTATCAGCCTTTTGGGAGAAATGTTGGTTGAATTTGATATGAACATCATATGATGTTAAACAGAGCTTATGTAAAAAACTGCCGCAACGGTTAAACCAGAATGATTTAATAAAAAACAAATTTCGGGTCGCTTGCATAAAGCGGCCTGTTTGATGTGCTGATCAACTAGTGGTTTTAAATATTTTTATGTTTTTTAAGGCAGTTGCAAGCATAAATGTTGTATAATGTATAAGACTCGTTTAATGCGGTCTCATTTTGAAAGGAGAAAGAAATAATTTGGGAATATTTAGCAAAGCTTATATAGGTATCGACTTGGGGACGGCAAACACATTGGTTGCGGTTAAGGGAAAAGGAATAATAATCAGGGAGCCTTCCGTTGTAGCTATAGATAAAAATACAAATCAGGTAATTGCAGTGGGAATTGAAGCAAAAAAAATGATAGGAAAAACTCCGGGGAACATCGTTGCAATAAGGCCTCTAAAAGAAGGGGTAATTGCTGACTTCAACATAACCCAGAAGATGCTCAAGTATTTTATGGGAAAAGCCATGAAAGGCTTTAACATCTCGAAGCCGAGAGTTCTAATCGGCATACCTTCTGACATTACGGAAGTTGAAAGAAAAGCGGTAATAGAAGCTGCACAGATGTCGGGTGCTAAGGAAGTAGGACTTATTGAAGAAGCACTGGCCACAGCAGTAGGAGCAGGGCTGCCGGTCAATGAGCCCATGGGGAGCATGGTAGTGGATATCGGGGGAGGAACTACGGATATTGCGGTGATATCACTGGGAGGCATGGTAGTTTCCAGCTCCATAAGAACTGGTGGAGACGATTTTGATGAATCGATCATTCAATTTATTCGAAGCACGCATAACCTTATGATAGGTGAAAAAACTGCTGAAATAATCAAAATGCAAGTAGCCAGCGCATACGGTTTCGACGAAACCAACACGATTGAAATCAAAGGCAGGGATTTGGTTTCAGGCCTTCCGAGAACTATCTTGTTGAATGAAAAACAGGTATACAGAGCTATAGAGCCTACGATTTATAATATAATAGATACAGTTAAGAGCGTACTTGAAAAAACTCCACCGGAGCTATTATCCGACATCATCAACATAGGCATAGCTCTGACGGGTGGAGGAGCTATGCTAAAGGGTCTTGATACGCTGATTAAAAGAGAAACAGGAGTGGATTGTTTCGTAGCAGAAGATCCGCTTGATTGCGTTGCAAAGGGAACAGAGATGGTACTTGAGCAAGGGTACATGAACATACTGTTTGCAAATGACTGATAGCAATTAAACTTAAGCAGCACAAAAATAATAGGGAATCTCCGGATTCCTTTTCTGTGTTGGCTTTAGGCAAAATAATTTTGGAGGGATTTGCCGTTGAAATGGTTTGGTGAGCACAGATTTGGCGTTTTGATAGGCCTTGTAATTGGAATGCTGGTGTTGGGCATCGGTATGACATCAGGGGGAAGGGCCCATACTACTGCACCGGAAGGACTTGTCAGCTCAGGTGTAGGTTCGGTGAGCAGATTTTTTTATTACTCCTCCCAGTATGTAAACAACTTCTACGAATTCATTTCAGATTTAAGTACCTTAAGAAGCAGAAATGAAGAGCTGGAAGAACAGTTGGGCGAATATAAAAGAAATCTCACCGACTACGAAAAGGTGGTGCAGGAAAACAGGGAACTGAAAAGTCTTTTAGAATTCAAGGAAGAAAATGCCCAATACGAATATATTTCAGCTTCGGTGGTAGCAATAGACCCGGATTTGGGATTCAGCGTATTTGTGATCAACAGGGGAAGCGATGACGGAGTAGGAAACAACATGACTGTCATATTGAAGGAAGGCCTCGTCGGCAGAGTGGTGGAAGTCTCGGCATCAACCTCGAAAGTCCTGTCCATCATAGACAGAAACAGCATGTTCAATGGCGTTTGCGTCAGAACAAGGGACTACGTTAGGATCACAGGTGACGATAACTACAAGTTGAGAGGATATGTAGATTCCGAGGCTGAAATTGAAGAGGGAGACATAATTACTACCTCGGGTCTAACTGGAAACTTTAAAAAAGACATAGTGGTGGGAGAAGTCCTTGAAGTGCAGACCCCGCAGGGAAGGCTTGAAAAAGAAGTAATTATTGAGCCAGCAGTGCAATTGGAAAAAATCAACAACGTTTTGATTATAAAATAGATGGTGATAATTTGAAAGCTATAGGATTGATCTTCATATTGCTCTTTGAACTGGTTATACAGGCGACTTTTTTTCAGTTTATGAGCATCAACGGCCATTATCCGGATTTGGTCCTGATAACGCTGGTGGTAATTGGCGTATTCTATGAAAAGGAAGCGTCTTGGAAATATGGATTTATAATAGGTGTTTTAAGGGATATCCTTTTCGGGAGGGTCTTTGGCGTATATGCCCTTTCTTATACTTTGGCCATAGTGACAGTAAGTTGGATAGGCAAGAATATATTCAAGGAAAGCTTTGCCGCTCCGGTAATCCTGTTTCCCATAGGAGTCGTAATGATGCACGCCTTGGTTTACTTTACCCATTATTTGTTGAGGATGGCAATACCCATGGGAGACTATATTTCTAATTTTGGCATATTATACTGGGTGATAAATCTGCCGGCGCTTTTAGTGATTTATACGCTGTTGCGGATGCTTAGGCATAAGGGGATACTTTTGAATATGTAGGGGATTGTTTTAAGGGCGAATATTCTATAAAGGTGATAAGATGATTATAAATGAAAAAAAGTTAAGAATGCCTTTTTTGTACGTATTTCTTTTTGCCATGGTGGTGCTGTTTTTATTCAGGCTCGCTCAGCTGCAGATAGTTGAAGGAGAGTATTACCAAAGGATGGCAGACAACAAGATGTTGCAGAAAATTACAGAATCGGCGCCAAGAGGTGGAATATATACAGCGGACGGTTACCATGTAGCAAAAAACCGTATTGGATATTCCATCGACTTGATATATGCAAATATGAATGAAGAAAAAAGAAATGAAGTGTTTTTGACGCTTTTTAATATTTTAAATGAAAATGACGAGCAGTTCTCAGACGACTTTCCAATAATTTTGGAAGGTGGAGAGTTCTATTTCACCTACGAAAAAGATGCCCGTGAGTGGAAAGAGGCAAATGACATACCTGTTGGATCCAGTGCGCAAGAAACCCTTGATGTACTTAGGGACAGGTATAACGTCAAGGATGAGGTAAATGACCAGGTTGCCATGCAGGCCATTGAAACTGTCCACTTAGGACAAAGCCTTCCGATAACCATGAGAGACGGAGAGCTTATTTTCAGATACACCAGCCAGGAAGAGGCGTGGAAAAGATCATATGGCTTCAGGCAGGAAGAATACGAGTTTACCGCCAAGGAATCATTTGACAAGTTGAGAGACAATTTTAACATAGACGAAACATATAATGATGCAGATGCCAGAAAGATAATGCTTTTCAGGCAGATACTCAAAAACCAGGGATTTAGGTCCTGGGAGCCTGTTGTGATTGCAAAGGATGTCAAGCTAAAAACTGTTTTAGAGATTGATTCAAACATTCACTTGCTCCCTGGTGTATCGGTAAATGCCAGACCTATCAGGGAATATCCATATAAATCCTTGGCTTCCCATGTTTTGGGCTATATCGGAAGGGTCAACGAAACCGATGTAGAAGAAAACGGATATAAGATGAACGACATGAAGGGCATTTCGGGTATAGAATCAGCCTTCGAATCCTACTTAAAAGGAGAAGACGGACTGAAGCTTACGGTTACGGATTACCTAGGAAGGCCTCAGGACGATTTTTCCGAGGAAGCGATAGATCCTGTGCCGGGATCTGATGTTCATCTGACCATAGACTACGACCTGCAAAGAGTTGCTGAAGAAGCACTGGCGGACCAGATAGAGGAAATCAGGAGCAACAAAAGGGCGCCAAATGCCAGCTCCGGAGCCGTAGTGGTGATGGATGTCAACACCGGTGCAATACTTGCATTGGCAAGTAACCCGGGTTATGATCCGAACCTTTTTTCCACGGGAATAAGCACCACTGACTGGCAAAGGCTCAACGTTGTGGTAGACGACCCCCTTTATCCAAAACCGTTGTACAACAACGCGACTATGACTGCGCTGCAGCCAGGGTCTACCTTTAAGCCCCTTATGGCAATAATAGGTTTGGAAAAAGGTGTGATTACCGAAACAAGCACCATATACTGCAGGGGAGTACACCCTGTATTTACCCAGTTTAGCTGTCTGGGGCGTCACGGCAATGAAAATGTCAAGGATGCAATTATGGATTCATGCAACGTATATTTCTACGAGACAGGATACAGGCTAGGCATCGACAACATAGAGGAATACGCGGCAGCCTTTGGCCTTGGAAGAAGAACAGGTCTTGAAATAACGGAATCAGCAGGTTATTTGGCAACTAAGAATGACAAGCTGCAGATATGGACCTATTCGGCATCAGATTATATCCGAAGAACTGTGGGTATAGAAGGGACTGAGACCATTGTAAACAACGAAGGCAACGATCAGTTGGTCTATAAGTCATATGCCATAGCTAGAGAGCTGTTTCAAGAGGTGGACCAGGAAACTTACAGAACATACGGAGATGTGTACAGAAAAGCATCTGAAGTATTAGGAAAATACAATATAAAAGAGACCAGATACATACACAGGTTGACTGAATATCTTCTTGCAGGAAGATGGGTAGCATCTGATACGATCAATGCTTCCATAGGCCAGGGTGGCAACTCCTTTACGCCGATTCAGCTTGCCAGCTTTATATCCACCATGGTAAACGGAGGCAACCGAATGGAAGCCTACTTGGTGGACAGGGTTGAAGATTACGCAGGAAGGACAGTGTATCAGCACAAGCCAAATATACTAGGCAAAGTCGAGATGTCCGAAAAAAATGTTGATATAGTAAAGGAAGGCATGAGGATGGTGTCTTTGTACAGCACGGGGAGAACCGCCTTTTCGGGTTTTGACCACACAGGAATCGGAGTTGGAGGAAAGACCGGTACGGCACAGTATGGATCCGACTCTGTAGATAACACCGCATGGTTCGTGGCATTTGCTCCATTTGACGAGCCAGAAATAGCGGTTGTTTCCATGATCATTCAAGGCAAGACAAGCTCAAACTCTGTTCCGGTTGCAAGAAAAGTAATTGATGCGTACTTCTACGACAACATGACTTATCAGGAGAGGATCGAAGAAGAACTTAGGCAGGCTGAGGAAGCGGAAAGAGAAGACCAGGAAGAACCGGAAGAACCGGAAGAACCGGAAGAACCGGAAGAATAAAAATGAATAGATACGGGGGGTATCAAGGATGAAAAGCAAAGTTTATTTTACGGGATTGTCCAATATGGGTAAAGGGAATAATTTTGTGAAAAAAATCGAGAAGATATTCGATGCATCCGATGCAGGTTCTATTTTAACCGATGGAGATCTGACAGCTATCAAGCTTCATTTCGGAGAACCGGGAAATACGGCGTACCTGCACCCGACATTTGTTCGAAAGATAGTAGACAAAGTAAAAGAAAGAAAGGCCAGTCCTTTTTTGACTGACTCCAACACTTTATACTTTGGAGGCAGGGATAACAGCGTGAATCATTTAAACTCGGCAATAAAAAACGGCTTTGCATATGCAGTAGTAGATGCCCCCCTGATAATTGCCGATGGACTTAGAGGCAAAAATACAATTAGAGTAAGGATTAGCAAGAAGCATTTCGAAGATGTTCTTATAGCCGGAGAAATAAGTCAGTCGGATTCAATGGTAGTCCTTTCCCATGTGAAAGGACATGACCTAGCCGGTTTTGGGGGAGCTGTTAAAAACATAGCTATGGGATGCGCGTCAGCAGCAGGAAAACAGCAGCAGCATTCAACCACAAAACCTGTGATTGAAAGCTATTGCATAGGTTGCAAAAGATGTATTAAATGGTGTCCCGTAACTGCTATAACAGTGGAGGAAAAACAGGCAAAGATCGACTACATTAAATGTATCGGCTGCGGAGAATGCATAGCCATGTGTCCGGTAAATGCCATAAAGCCACAATGGAGCACTGATGAGAGCAGCTTTCAGGAGCGTATGGTTGAGTATGCCTACGGAGCCGTAGCAGATAAAATGAAAAACGACAAGGTGATATTTATAAACTTTGTCATAAATGTAACTCCAAATTGCGATTGCAAGGCTTGGAGCGAAGCTCCCATCGTTCCGGATGTGGGAATTTTGGTCTCTAGAGATCCTGTTGCTATAGACAAGGCTTCATGTGACCTTATAAATCAGCAGATTGGCAATAAAAACACTCTTTTGACAACCAATCACGAAAAGGGCAAAAATAAATTTGCAGGAATTCAAGACAGAAATATAGACATAAATATCCAATTTGAATACGGAAAAGAAATTGGCCTTGGCAATACAGATTATGAACTGATAGAGGTGTGATCGAAATTTGGGCAGGCATTATAAAAGATTGACAGGTGAGTTTATTTGATAGAAAGATTATTAATAAATAGATTTGTAAACAAAGATCAGGAAGAAGCAAAAGTAAGGGAAAGCTACGGTCGAATGAGCAGCTTGACAGGGATAATCAGCAACATAGTGCTTTTTGCCATCAAGCTTGCATTGGGACTGATCTCAGGAAGCATCTCATTGATTGCGGACAGCATCAACAACCTATCCGATGTGGGAACTAATGTCGTCACACTGGTGGGTTTTAAGATGTCAGTTAAGCCTGCGGACAAGGAGCATCCCTTTGGTCACGGGAGGACTGAATACATCTCTGCATTTGCAGTGTCCTTCGTCATACTTTTATTGGGTTACGAACTTCTTAAGACTTCATTTGAGAGAATCGTAAATCCTATTGACGTGAATGTTAATCTGATATCTGGGATAGTCATACTGCTGACTATTGGAGTCAAGGTGTGGCTGGCCGGTTTTTACATGCGCATGTCTAAAAAAATTAATTCCCAGGCTTTGGAGGCTGCATCGATTGACAGCAGAAATGATGTTCTGGCTACCTCCACTGTCTTACTCTCGTTTTTGATAACTTGGGCTAGCGGCCTTAACATCGATGGTTTTATAGGTTTGCTCGTTGCGGGCTTTATAATCTACAACGGCATTCAGTTTGTCAGGGAAGCAATGGATACGCTGATTGGAGTTCAGCCCGACGGGCAGTTGATAGAAGATATACATGACTACATTGAAAACTTTGACGGCGTCATAAGCCTTCATGATGTTATAGTCCATGATTATGGTCCAGTATCAAAAATGGCCAGCGCCCACGTGGAGATTTCAGCCGACTTTAGCTTGGTGGTAGCCCACGAAATCGTAGACAGAATCGAGAGGGATATATACGAGGATATGGGCATCTCCTTGGTAATACATATTGACCCTGTTGAAGATGAATGCGAGACAAGCTCGCAGATAAAGGATGATTTGGAAGATTACTTGGGAGATGAAGCCCAGATCAAGGGCATACACGACTTTAGGATACTGACAAAAGAAAAGGTGGTCATATTCGACCTGTTCCTGCCGGAAGATTTTCATGGAGATATTGATGAGGTAAGGGCAAAAATGGTCCAAAGTCTAAAGGAAAAGTATGACTACAAATTCCTGATAAATGTCCGTAAGGAAAAGCACTACATATAGTCAAAATAGGGATAAAGCAAAAAAACTTGTAAACTCAATCTGGATATGGTATAATAAGTTTTGTTGACGCGGGGTGGAGCAGCTGGCAGCTCGTCGGGCTCATAACCCGGAGGTCGCAGGTTCGAATCCTGTCCCCGCAACCATAAACGCATATAGAGATCTGCAGTGATATAATATTTCATGCAGGTCTTTTTTATTTTCTATCTTCAAACCAAAATAAGTCCCTTAATTATTCCTTAAAGAGAGCATATTCAATTGACACCTATGCGCATTTAAATTAAAATTGAGATTGACCGACCAGTCGGTCGGGAAGATGGGAGGACGAACATGTTATCGAAATTCAGCGTCAAAAAACCATATACGGTATTCGTCGCAGTCGTACTTATATTAATACTGGGAACTATATCATTCATGAATCTTCAAACGGACCTTTTGCCTAGCTTGGAGCTGCCTTACATCGTGGTTGTCACGCCTTATCCCGGCGCAAGCCCGGAAGAAGTGGAGACTATAGTAACTAGACCTTTGGAGCAGATTCTCGCTACCACATCCAATATTAAAAACGTTAGCTCCGTTTCCCGGGAAAGCTCCTCCATGGTAATAATGGAGTTCAATAACACAGTGAACATGGATTCGGCAATGATAGAGGTAAATGGAAATCTCGATATAATCAAGCCGAACTGGAGCGACGGGGTAGGAACACCCACTGTAATAAAAATGAATCCGGACATGTTGCCAATCATGATAGCGGCGGTTGATTCTAAAGATATGGATATTTCGCAAGTGTCTCTGTTTGCCAGAGATACTATCATACCAGAGCTTGAAAGCGTGGAAGGGGTAGCCTCTGTTGAGGGAACAGGTATGGTAGAAGAAACCATCGAAGTCACGCTTTTGCCAGGGAAGTTAGAGGAAATCAACAAAAAAATCCTCAATAATATCGACAGCGAATTGTCGAAAGCGGAAGATGAATTATTAAAAGCAAAAGCAGAAATAGAAAAAGGCATCCGGCAGCTGGATGCAGAATTCAAGAAACAGGCAGATCAATTAGTTCAGGGCAAAAGTGCATTAAATGATGCAAAGCTTGAAATAGAAGCGGGAGAGGAGGCGCTGAGAAGTGCTGAGAATCAGCTCTTAAGCCAGATTTCACAGACCAATATTGCTCTGGAGGCTTTAGCAATTGCTGAAAGGGAGCTTAATACACAAATCAGTGAACTTGAAAGCCTAGAGGAAGATCTCGACGATGATCAGTTGGCATCGCTGGCACTTTTAAAGTCAGGGCTTGAAGAAACGCTCACAAGGAAGGCTTCTATGGAGAGCATCATTGCTGAGCTTAATGGGGGACTTGGAGAGATAAGAAGCCAGAAGGAAGCGCTGAGATCCGGAAAACAGGAATTATTGACAAATGAAAGTGCATTGGATCAAGGGCAGATTACCTTGAACATTGAAATAAGCAGGGCAAGAGACCAATTGATGGAAAGCTTGGCCCAGGTGGAAAGCGGCCTGATCGAAATGGAAGAGTCCAAAGACAGGGCGTTTAGAGAGGCGAACCTAGAGGGAGTGATAACTCCGGATATGATAACAGGCATATTGGCAGCCCAAAACTTTTCCATGCCTGCAGGATATTTGCAGGGAGAGGTTCTAGTCAAGGTAGGGGACAGGATTTCAGACACAGAAGAAATGGAAAACCTCCTCTTGTTTGATACTCAAAATGATGAAGTAGGCAAAATATATTTAAAAGATGTTGCTCAAGTCGCTGATACCGACAATTCTAGCGAAATTTATGCCAAAGTAAACGGACAGGATGCTGTGATTTTGACTTTTCAAAAGCAAAGCAACTATTCGACTGCTGAAGTCGCATCATCTATAAGAGACAGAATAGAAACAGTTGAAGCAAATCACGAAGGTCTTACTATAACTCCTTTAATGGATCAAGGGGTATATATAGACATAGTAATAGACTCTGTACTGAGGAATCTCGCCTATGGGGGAATACTGGCAATACTGATACTACTTATATTCCTAAGGGATTTAAGGCCTACAATTATCATAGCCTTGTCCATACCTATAAGCCTTGTATTCGCCATAACCATGATGTACTTTACCGGAGTAACGATTAATATCATTTCTCTCGGAGGATTGGCTTTGGGAGTCGGGATGCTCGTGGATAACTCGGTAGTCGTTATCGAAAACATATACCGGCTGAAAAGCTCCGGGATGACATCATTTAAAGCGTCAATCGAAGGGGCTAAGCAGGTAACGGGAGCATTGACTGCATCGACACTGACGACCACGGCAGTGTTTTTACCGGTGGTCTTTACCCAGGGCATATCAAGGCAGATATTTACCGATATGGGACTTACAATAGCATATTCACTGATTGCAAGCCTGATAATAGCTCTGACGCTGGTTCCTGTGATATCCTCAGGGATTTTTAAAAAATTAGACAGCAAGAATCACATGATATTTGACAAGATGGTCGATAAATACGAAATGCTTTTACGGATGGCTCTCAAATGGAAGATTGCAGTCATCGCGTTTGTAGTGGTGATGTTAGGAGCCAGCGGATTTGGAGCTGCCTATATGGGGACTTCATTCATTCCTGAAATGGATGGCGCTGAGATGTCTGTAAGCATAAATATGGATAGGGATTCAACCTTTGAAGAGAGAGCTCAGATATCAGATGAAGTCGTAGGAAGAATCATGGATATCGAAGGAATCGAGACTATCGGAGCCTTTGCCGGAGGTGGCGGTGGGATGATGGGCTTCGGCGGCAGTGGAGGAGGAAACGTTTCTCTATATATACTGCTGGATGAAAATAAATCTGTTTCAAATCAGAGGATTGCAAGGGAGATACAAGATGCGACCGAGGATCTGGACGCAGAAATAATAGTCGAAACTTCAAACATGAATCTCGGGGCGATAGCAGGAAGTGGAGTGGAAGTGGTCATTAAGGGCAACGACATCGATGTCTTGAGAGATATTTCAACGGATGTTGCAGATATACTTCGCGATACCCAGGGAATGATAGAGGTTGTGACCGGATTTGAGGACAATGGGGTGGAACTTAGAGTGACTGTTGACAAGGAAAAAGCCATGGAAAACGGGTTGACTGTAGCCCAGGTTTTTGCAGCAGTCAGCCAAGGGATCTCCCAAGGACAGAGGGCAACGATTCTGAATATACAGAATCAGGAGTATCCAGTTATGGTAATAGACGGAAAAACAGAATCCGTCACCCAAGATAATCTCCATTCTTTTGAACTGAATGTTCAAAGAAATGAGATATCTGAGACAGTCAAACTTGGAGAGATTGCCGAAATAAGCGAAGCTCAAGGATTGTCAGCTATAAGAAGAGATTCACAGGAAAGGTATGTATCAGTCACGGGAAGCGTAGATGCAGACCACAACATAGGCCTTGTAAGCAGGGAGTTTTCAGACAAGCTCTCTGATTACGAAGTTCCTGAAGGATACAAAATTCAAATTGCGGGAGAGACAGAAACAATAAACGAGACTCTAGGTGATCTAATCAAAATGATACTTCTTGCCATAGTATTCGTATACCTGATAATGGTAGCACAGTTCCAATCGCTGCTCTCGCCTTTCATCGTCATGTTTACGATACCTTTGGCCTTCACCGGAGGACTTCTGGCTCTGTTTATAACTGGAAATGAAATCAGCGTAATATCGATGCTGGGATTTTTGGTATTAAGTGGTGTCGTGGTAAACAACGGAATAGTATTTGTCGACTACACCAATCAACTGATGCTTAGAGGCTTTGATAAAAAAAGCGCCTTGATAGAAGCAGGAAGAGTTAGGATAAGACCGATACTTATGACAGCGATAACGACCATATTAGGCCTATCCACACTTTCTGTGGGTATGGGCATGGGCGCTGAGATGCTTCAGCCCTTAGCTATAACTGCAATAGGAGGCTTGACTTATGCTACCTTGCTTACACTTTTTGTAGTTCCCGTGATGTACGATTTATTTCATCCCAAAAGCAAAATAAAATCAGGTGAGGAAACAGCACAATGAGTGATAAAATGATATCTGAAAAGGAAGAGTTGATACTAAGAGGAGCTATTGAACTGCTTAAAAGAGGGGAGAGCCCATATTCCATCAAGGTATCCGATATAGCCAAAGCGGCTAATGTGGGGAAGGGAACCATATACGAATACTTTGAGTCAAAGGAAGAGGTAATAGCCAAAAGCATAATTTACAGCATGGAATTAGAAATCAAGAAGCTTGAGTCGAAGCTAAAGTCAAAAAAGAGTTTTAGGGAGAGACTGGAATCGATCTGCGAAAATCTAATTGAAAGCATAGAAAGCGAGCAATCCGCTTTTAACATGCTGCTTTCGGCAGAAGGCATGGGAGACTTTTATCCTGCTGGAATGTCGGATTTTGACGGATGCAGCAAGATGATTGTAAGCATCAATGCTATAATAGACCTGGTATTAAAGCCGGGTATTGAAGAAGGGATAATATCCAAGGAGAACAGCCTTTTTTACAATAGGATGGCGGTAAAGACTGTATTTATAACTATTGGCCATTACATGTTAAAGACAGAGTTTTACCCCGGGATAACCATTGAGGATGTAAAAGCTGACACTTACAAGTTGGTAATGAAGGCACTTGGTTAAAATGTTGAGAGGTGAAATATATGTATAAAGAACTTAAAACCTACAGAAGCATAAGAAAATATAAGGACAAGCCGGTTGAAAGGGAGAAGCTCGATGATATAATCAAGTCTGCCCTTATCGCTCCTTCTTCCAGGAACAGAAAACCTTGGGAATTCATATTGGTTCAAGATAAAAAGGTGCTTAATGCCATTTCCAGGTGCAAACCTCACGGGGCTTCATTTGCAAAGGATGCTCCTGCTGCAGTGGTGGTGTTGGCAGATCCAAAAAAATGCGATGTATGGGTAGAGGATTGCTCCATTGCCGCATATACGATTCAACTTGTCGCTAGGAGTTTGGGGCTGGGAAGCTGCTGGATTCAGACACGCCTAAGAGAAATGGATGGAGATACCGGTTCGGAAGAATATCTAAAGGAGCTATTGGGGATACCGGAAGGGTTTGCAGTGGAATGTGTGATAACCATTGGATACGGAGACGAAATTAAACCTGAATATACTGAAGAGGATATGGATTTTGGTAAAGTGCATAAGGACTTTTACTGAAAAACATATAAATTAAAAGGAAGGTTGTCGCCTATGCGAAAACCTTCCTGCAATTAGGGGAGTATCAGCAGACTGCTTCTTTCATGAATTCCGGAATTTCCGAATCTTCTGCGCAGACGCTAAGTACAAACTCCACATCATATTTATCTTCAAGCTTTCTTAAATTAGAAAACAAATCTTCAAGTTGATTGATATTATCCAGGTTTATAATTCTAAGAACGTTATCTATATAGACGGTTTTGACATCGTAGTTTTCTGCAATTAAACCATTGAGAAAACCAAAGAAGACGTCAGGAGATTTAATGAAGAAATCATCGACATTGACATAACGGATGTGGTTGTCCAATTTGACACGGTATTTCTCCCTGTCATTGATAAAAACGATTTCACCTTCGCTAGTGGCACTGCTGTCATTGGCATAATCGATCATTCTTTTAGTCTTTCCGCTGCCTTTTGGACCTGAGACGATTCGAACCATTTTAGACACCTCTTTCGCTTTTCTTTTATTATATAGCTAAAGCTGGGGGAATACAAACGAACTATTAAAATATATTGTATACATGCTAAAGGCTGGTTAAGATGCAGTAATATAAAATAAAACATAGTAAAATGTTAAATATTGTACTATAATATTCAAAAGAGATAAAAGGAGGTTGCGGGTTGAACGAGGCATTTTTAAAGGATTTTAAAAACGTAATTAACCATCAACTGCAGGAAATGGATAGCCAGATACAGCTTTCTATAGATGACATAAGTTGCCCTATTCGAAGTGATTTAGGGCCAAATATAGATTTGTTATATATGAGGATTATGCGTCTTGCCCTTAGAGAAACCTACGGGGGCAAATTATCCGCATCCATCTTATACCAGGCGGGCAAAAACATTGCCCTTTCTTCATTTGCGATCATGGAAATCAACGATTTGATAGATTATCTCAATAAGTTGATGATAGGAATAACCAGGCTTGTCAGCATGGAGGGAAATAAGATAATATTCGAAGAGGATGAATGTGCTGTTTGTTCAGGTATGCCCAATATCGGTGAGGCGCTTTGTTCCTTCGAATCCGGCTTTATAGCGGGTGGGCTTACAAGGATCATGGATATGGATGTAGTTGTTACGGAAACCAAGTGCTGGGGACTTGGAGATGAGGTGTGCAGGTTTGAAGCAGAGCTGTTTAAAAAGGGAACCATAAATGAAAACGGCGAAGCGGTAAACACTGTTGACATGATAGCAACCTTGGCTTCAAAAGCTTCAATGGCCATTGAGCTGAATAAAGAGCTGCAGTATAAAAACGATATTTTCAGCAAGCAGCTTGAATTTGCTCAAAACATTCAAAAATCGATTATTCCTGACGGCAATACATTCAAGGCAGCGCACTACGAGGTTTTCTCTTATCTTAAGCCTTTCAGAAAAGTAGGGGGAGATTTTTACGATCTTTTCAACCTGGAAAACGGTAAGTTTGGCATAGCCATAGCCGACATGGCCGGTCACGGCATTGATGCGGCGATGATTACCAGCATGGTAAAGTTGATACTGACCCATTGCAGCAAGTCGGAAGGGGTGCTAGAAAACCCTGCAGAAGTGATGGAATATGTGGAAGAGGACATAAACGAGGTGGTTCCAAATAATTATTTCAGCATGATATACATGGTTTTAGACCCTGTTAAGCAGTCGATCAAGTACAGCAATGCAGGACACCCTACACCTATTCTGTATAGAAAAAAACAAAACCTCATACAGCTTTTGAAGGCGAACATGCCTCTAGTGGGATTGAACAAATACATGCCGGATCAGGAATCTGTTCAGAATTCGGTTTTATACGAACCAGGAGACCAATTGTTTCTATATACAGACGGAATCCCCGAAACCAGGAACATGAAAGGGGAGTTTTTCAATATCAACAGGATGCTCGATATAATCAGATCCGCTGAAGGGGCACCGGTGGAAAGCGTGTGCAAGGAAATAATCAAAAAGACAAAGGGATTCAGAAGCTCTCTTTCTCAAGACGACGATATATGTCTGATAGGGATACAGCTGTGACAAAATCTTCAGAGCTTTATAGAAGCTACTCCGGATATCTGATGGAGACCTTCCGCGAGAAGGTATATAAGATACCCATAAGCATAAGCGGAACCTGTCCCAATAGAGACGGCCACCTTGGGTTTGGAGGCTGTATCTTTTGTGGTGAAGAGGGCGCAGGTCACGAGACTCTCTCAAATGATATCCCTCCTAGGGAGCAGTTTGTTAGAAATTCAGAATATATTTCCAAGAGGTACAAAGCAAATAAGTTCATACCTTATTTTCAGGATTTCACCAATACTTACATGCCCATTGAGGATTTTAGAAAAAGCATTTCACAAGTATGCCTCGAAAATGTTGTGGGAATAGCTGTTTCCACAAGACCGGACTGCATAAACGAGGATTATCTCTCGGTGCTGGCGGAAATTGAAAGGACTCACAACGTAAAGATTTATATCGAGCTGGGCCTCCAAAGCGTAAACTATAAGACCCTGAAAAAAATAAACAGGGGGCATACTTTGGCAGAGTTCATAGATGGAGTGCTGATGATCAAGAAATACGGGTTCGAGATATGTGCTCATGTGATACTGAACCTTCCATGGGATGATATCGAAGACTGTATCGAATGTGCCAAGATTCTCTCAGCCCTAAAAGTAGATGGGGTTAAGCTGCATGCCCTCTATATAGACAAGGGTACCAGGATGGCAGAGCTTTTTGAAAGTGGAGACATCAGCATGATCGATTTGGAAGAGTATGTGGACAGAGTCGTGGAGTTTTTAGCTTATCTATCCCCTGACATAGTGATACAAAGGCTTGTAGGAAGGGCGCCGGAGAAGAACACCCTGTTTGTCAACTGGAACAGAAGTTGGTGGATAATTAGGGATATGATCGAAGATGAAATGAAAAATAAAGGTTTGATTCAAGGTTCTAAGTGGGATTACCTAGGAGGAAAGGCTATTAGGTAAAGCTCCACCCTACAAATTTTTTGTCGTTAAATGAAAGCTTAAGTATTGAAAGATTGTCGATTTCTATTGCACCGGTTTGAGCCGGTGTTTTTTTGATAAGGCCGTATAGAATAAACCTGATAGTAGCCTTGTGGGAAACCACGAGGCAGTTTTCACCCGATGATATGATTTCCTCCATTACGCCTCTGACTCTATCCAGTGCCTGGTAGAAGCTCTCCCCGGCAGGAGGATCAACATATCCCGTATCATTTTCTTTTATCAAATGACTGTATTTGTCCAACACTTGGCTCCAGGTAAGACCTTCCCATTCACCAAATTCGATTTCTCGCAGGTCTTTTTTTACGATTAAAGGCAGATTCAGGCCTTTATTAAGAATAAGAGCAGTGTCGTAGGCTCTTTTTAAAGGACTTGAGTAGATTTTTTTTATGGGCAGGCTAGATACGGTAGGCTCTAGAAGTCTGGCTTCTTCTTTGCCCGAATCCAAAAGATCTGTATCCGTGCAGCCTTGTATCCTGCCCTCCAGATTCCACTGTGTAGTTCCATGGCGCACTATATAGATTTCCATAGGATCATTTCCTTTCAGTTGCTTTGATTTAAAAATAAAGGCATCCCAGTGGGATGCCTTTAAGAATTGCTGGGATATTACCTTTTACCGCTGCATCCCAAAACATTTTTGATTTTGTGCTGAACCATTTTCTTTATAGCGTCTCTACCTGGTCCAAGATATTTTCTTGGGTCGAATTCCCCAGGGTTCTCTGTGAAAGTCTTTCTGATAGAAGCAGTCAATGCTAGTCTCAAGTCAGTGTCGATATTTATCTTGCATACACCTGAGTGAGCAGCTTGTCTAAGCATTTCTTCAGGAACACCTTGAGCTCCCGGAATTTGTGCGCCGTACTTGTTGCAAAGCTCTACAAATTCTTGAGGAACGCTGCTGGCTCCGTGAAGAACCAACGGGTAGTTTGGAAGCTTCGCAGAGATTGTCTCAAGCCTTGCAAAGTCAAGCTTAGGGTCGCCTTTGAACTTGTATGCTCCATGGCTTGTTCCGATTGCGATAGCCAAAGAGTCAACGCCGGTTCTCTCAACGAACTCAACTGCTTCATCTGGATCTGTGTAAGTGGCATCTTTTGCAGAAACCTTTACATCATCTTCTACGCCGGCTAATTTTCCAAGCTCGGCTTCTACTGTAACACCCCTGTCGTGAGCATACTCAACGACTCTTTTGGTAAGGGCGATATTTTCATCTAATGGATATTTGGAACCGTCGATCATAACAGATGAGAAACCATCATCGATACATGCTTTGCAGATTTCAAAATCTTCGCCGTGGTCTAAGTGAAGTACTATATCAAGACCCGTTTCCTCGATAGCAGCTTCCACAAGCTTCTTAAGATAGATAGGGCTTGCGTATTTTCTAGCCCCTGCAGATACTTGAAGAATTAGTGGTGCGTTTTCTTCCTGTGCAGCAGATACGATGCCTTGGATGATTTCCATGTTGTTAACATTGAAAGCACCAACAGCGTAACCGCCTTCGTAAGCTTTTTTGAACATCTCAGTTGAATTGACTAATGCCATTTTAAAAAACCTCCTATATATAAATAATATTTTTATGGACTTTGACATGTGCAGGCTCCGACGACCGCAGATAGTCATCGATTTTTGCATAAAAGACGTTTCTCATAAATCAGTATACCTTATTCAAAATGAAATTTCTATAGAATTATTCTTTTAAGGAAATGTAAACCTATTCATTGTGATTTTTTTTACTTGAGGTTATACTTGGTATTGTAAGTTTTTAAAAACCTTCAAAAGGAGGCGTTAAATTTGGCTAAGACCTATTTAAAAACAAAGATCGGGACAATTTTGATCCAAGGTAGCGAAACCTCGGTTCATTCAATAAAAATTCTAAGGCAGATTCAAGAAGATCAAATAGATAAGGGCAATTCAATAACTATTGAAGCCGCAAGGCAGATAAGCGAATACTTAGATGGAAAAAGAAAAGAATTTTCAATTCCAATTAAAATTCAAGGGACAGAGTTCCAAAATAAAGTATACAGGGCGCTTCTTAGCATTCCTTATGGGGAGACTGCGTCATACAAAGATATTGCTAAAGCCATTGGAAATGAGAAGGCGTGTAGGGCAGTAGGGGGAGCCAATAATAAAAATCCAATAGCGATAGTCATCCCATGCCATAGGGTCATAGGATCCGACGGCGCCATGACAGGCTACGATAGCGGGATAGATGTAAAAGAAAAGCTATTAAAGCTGGAGCAGGAGCATAAGTGATTGACTGGAGGCGTCAATGACCATATAATATAATAAGCTTCAGGTCTGTGGTTGAAAATCGATGCCAGTCGCAGGCGAAACGATCCACGTAAGGCACCCAAAAATGGGGGTCGATCATGGTGCGGCCTAGATGTAAGCCCGGCCAATCAACAAGGTTGAGAGAAGGATTCGTGAGGCAACCCCGAGCTAAACTTCCAGCCGGCGGGTGTGGGGGCAAAAACCAGGTCAGCTGAAGCATATCATGACAAAGGGCTTTTCGCCCTTTGTCATGATAGTTATCTATTAAAGCTTATATCTTGAATCTTATAACTTAATAAATTTCAACTTAAATTACCCTCGAGCTAGAGGACACGGGAGTTCATGATTTTGTTTTGATTTCTTGTTTTGAACATAAAACGGCGGGTATAATTAAAGAAACCAATATAGAGAAAAGACAATATAAAGCTAAAGGAGTTGTTATTTATGCGTGTAATAGTGTATGGAAAGAATGTAGATGTGACAACAGGATTAAAGAGCACTTTGGATAAGAAGCTGTCCAAACTGGACAAGTACTTCAATCCAGATACCGAGGCAACAGCAACTTTGAGCACACAAAAGGGAAAGCATATCCTGGAAGTGACTATACCTATTAACGGCACGATCCTTAGAGCGGAAGAAGCGACCGAAGATATGTACGCATCCATTGATTTGGCAGTTGACAAGCTTGAAGGGCAATTGAGAAAGCATAAGACTAAACTGGAGAAAAAACTGAAGGACCATTCCACTATCAGGATAGACTTCTCATCTTTCAGTGAAGAGACCAAATCAGATGAGCCTTCGCTGGTCAAAACTAAAAGATTTCCTGTAAAACCGATGTCAACTGAAGAAGCCACTCTTCAAATGGATCTTCTAGGACATAACTTCTTCGTATTCCTCAACAGCGATACAGAAGAGGTAAATGTGGTTTACAAGAGAAAGGATGGAAACTACGGCTTGATTGAGCCTACGATTTAATAATTTGATTCTAAAAAACGCCCTCTTCAACATTTGAAGGGGGTTTTGATATTTGATTAAATTGTTTTTCAGTTGTTTAAAAAATATGTTATAATGGTTTGTGTTAAGATGTTTTAGCTTTTATGTATTTTGCATTCAATAAGTTGGGAGGATGGCCACATTGGAAAACCAGACTAGAATCAACGAAATAGAGACTCTTATCAATAAAATCTTAAGTGTAATAAACTCGAGGGTAGTGGCAAACAAAGACGATCAAATTGTCGAGATACACATTCTTGCAAACAATCAAAGATCTGCGAAGCAGATTATCCGAGATGTTCAATCTGCATTGGTAACCAAATTCAATTTAAAAATAGATCACAAGATAATAAGCATAGCCCAGGTTTACGAAGAAAGTGAAAATTTAATCACTCCAAGGCTAATGATAAAATCCGTAGAATATACCAACCTTGACATAAACGGAAAGGCCAAGGTCATCTTGGAGTATGAAGGTCATTTATTCGAAGGAGAAACACAAGGGCTGCACTCATCTTCTCAAGCTTACAGGCTGGTCGCCCAGGCGACATTAAACGCTGTTGAACAGTTTACAAAGCAAAACAAGAGGTTCGTGGTGGAGGAAATTAAAGTGTTGCCAATCGCGACCAAAAATGTGGTGATTTCAGGAGTAACTCTTATTCAAAATAATTCTGAAAAACTTTTAATAGGAAAGTGCATAGTGGACAACGACATCAACAGTGCAATAACAAAGTCCATTCTCGATGCCATCAACAGGATGATCGAGGTGGCCTAACTCAGGATAATAAGGTCGGCGGATCAACATTAAAGATTTGATCAATCAATACCTAGCGAAGCGGATTAAGATTGTTTACTAGCGAAAACAGTCCCAGTATTATTAAACTTATAAATAATAATAAGGGGGCAAACTAATGAAAGCTAAATTAATCCAAATATTGATGGTTGTAATGACTTTGGTAATGGCTGCTGGTGCAGGCTTTAAAGTAGTTTAACAGCAACAAATATTACCGCCGACCTTGTTATAAATTTAAGGAAGGAACCAAACTATATGGGTTCAACTATCACTAGAGAAACCAAATTCTTTTTAATAAAGCTGAGCTTAACGGCAGTTTTGTTAAGTATATATATAGTTAAATTTTATTCATTTTCACCAGACCTAGATTTTTTGATTTTCGTAACATTAACTATAATAGCAGAATCATTAGTAATATTCACTCCGCGAAAAGGGGGAGTAACTCTAGGGTTTGGAGTAATATTGCCCGTGTCAGTAATTTATGGGCCTTATGGTGCCATTATTAGCGCTGCGTTGGGGACAATGCTAGCTGTTTATAAGATGGACAATAAATATAAGCATATTCTAAATATTGAATTATATAAAACAGTTGGGAATACTGCAAATTATGTAATAAGTGCAGGTTTAAGTTCCATTGTGTATTTTACATTGAATTCGGGAACGGGAATTTCCGCGATATTAAACTCTATTCTTATTATGTTGATAACTTCAGTTGTTTTTATTGCTAGTAATATGACGATTACAGGAATGTTCATAATAAAGTTGACTGATTTTGAACCAAGAGAGGTTTGGAAGGAAAACTTCAGCGGGCTGGTTCCAAATGTTTTAGGAGTCAGTGCAATAAGCATTATAATAACCATGGCTTACTTGAATTTTGGAATCGAGTCCATCATCATACTTTTCTTTCCCTATCTCTTGATCCGCTACTCCTTTCAGTTGGTGTTCGACATGCGCCAGTCATATCTTAACACTATCAAGGCCTTGTCATCAGCACTGGAGGAAAAGGACCCTTACACAAAGGGACATTCTGAACGAGTGGAAAAGTACTCGGCCATGCTTGCAAAAGAATCTGGAGCAAAAATCGACTTGCAGCAGCTTCAATACGCTGCAATATTTCACGATATAGGAAAAATCGGTATCCTTGATACCATACTCAACAAGCCGGGGAAACTTACTGTTGAGGAATTTGAGTTTATTAAAGAACACCCTTCCAAAGGAGTGCACATACTGGAAAATGTTACGTTTCTTAAGAAGGCCACAGAGATAATAGGAGCTCATCATGAATACCTTGATGGAACCGGATATCCTAGAGGGTTGGTAGGCGAAGAGATTCCTTACGAGTCTAAAATAATTACAGTCGTTGATATATTTGATGCGGTGACTACAGACAGACCCTACAGGCCGGCCATGAGTCATGAAGAGGCGATTGAAATTTTAAAAAACGAATCCGGAAAAAAACTTGATCCTTATTTGGTTGAGAAGTTTATTAAATTACATGACGAAGGTAGGTTGATTCAATGACAGTTGCATTGTTGTTCGCAGCGATTCTTATCGGGTATGTTAGAAGGGGAAAACTTTCAAATCTGGCAAATTTAAAAATTAGACTGATTCCTCTCATGGTGCTGGCATTTTTACTTCAGGGATCAATATATGCAGGCTACGCCTATGGAGTAGAGCAGATACAGGAATTTGACATATTGCTTCACTTTGTCAGCTACATACTTTTATTTGCCGCATTGATGAGCAATTTCGACAACAAATGGTTCATCGTAATAACCTTGGGCGTGATAATGAATTTTGTGGTCATCTTCCTTAACGGTGGGAAAATGCCGGTATCTTTAGATGCAGCTGAGGTTATTGGGATAAGCGACAGCCTTGAAGCCATGTTCTTAAGGCGAGGTGGAACTCACCAACCCTTGGTTGACGGTACGTTGGTCTGGTATCTGGCGGATATTTTGCCCTTGCCGCTTCCGGGAGCGCTGGATATGTTCAGCAACATTTACAGCGTAGGAGACATATTCATTTACGGCGGAGCCATGGGGCTGATCCAAAGTGCCATGAAAAACGACCATGCGACAGTTTCTGAACTGGATCTTGAAGACCTGGATGAGGAAATGTTTAACAGGCCGGTGCCTGAAGAAGAATTGTTAAACGGATATTTTGATGAAGAATCCGATGCTAGAAGCAAAAAAATACAGGAAAAGCTGGAAAGAATCGAAGATGACACATTGGAGCAGACTATGGTCTTAGGCAATGTGGATAATACTCAAAAAATAGAGATACCGGTTGAAGACAAACCCCAGATACCTGTGGATGTCATAGAGAAGGAAGTTCAGGCCAAGACTGAAACGGAGGATGCCCAGTCGGTCAAACAGGATATAAAGGAGCCGGAGTTGTCATCTCCTGAAGAATACAAACTTGAGGACATATCGCCCCAAGACTACAAAGCCAGCGAGATGCTCTATGCCTCAAAACTTAAAGACGACGTTTTATACAATCAATTGCAGCAGGATCCTGAAAGCAAATACCATACCAAGCCACTTCATGAAACCAGGGTTATAGATTTAGAGCCGTATCCAAACCTGCAAACCGATCAACAGGAGGCAGAAGAGCCTGTGGTTCATGAAGAAGTGCCAGCTGAAAAACCGGTGGAGGAAGTCTCGGAGCAGACATTCAAACCGGATGAGCCTTTGGACACAGTGCATCAATTTATTATAGTGGACGGACGGATCGTAGAAAATCCAAACTACAATAAAAGACCTGGGTCAGTTGAAGAAGGGACTAAAGAAGTAATTGAAGAGACTATCGAAGAATCAACTGAAGAAGTGACCGACGAAACGATTTTAGAAGAGGCAGCTGAAGAAGCGGCAGAGGGAGCTCTTGAAGGAGCAGAAGCAGAAGAAGCAGCCGGAGCAGAGCCTGTTGCCACCAATTTTGAGTATTCGGGGCTGGATGAACACAGCAAGAAAGATATACCGGATGAAGAGCCGATTAGAGATGAGTCAGGGCACATTCTCCAGAGACTTTCAGATAGTGAGAGAGTCGATTTGATGAAGAAAATGAAGGAAAGAAAAGAAAGAGGATATAGCTTGGTTCAGGTTAAGGTTGGAGATAAGCAGATTAATTTTTGGAAAAAAGACTTGTAAAAATACAAGTCTTTTTATGATATAATTGATTCTGTATGAAAAATCTAGTGTGAAAAGCTCACATTTTGAAGAGGTGAAGAAAGTTGTCCATACTAAAAAAGATTTTTGGAGACTTAGACGATAAAGAAATTAAAAAAATGATGAAAACCGTGGAGAAAATTGAAGGGTTGGAGCCTGAGGTGCAAGCCTTGAGCGACGAAGCCTTAAAGAATAAAACTCTTGAATTTAAAGAGAGGCTAAAGCAAGGGGAGACGGAAGACGATATCATGGAGGAGGCCTTTGCGGTAGTCCGTGAAGCTGCATGGAGAAGCCTGGGGATGAAACACTTTCCGGTTCAGCTTTTAGGAGGCATGGTGCTGCATCAAGGAAGAATATCCGAGATGAAGACCGGTGAAGGCAAGACATTGGTGGCAACTCTGCCTGGATATCTGAATGCCCTCAGAGGAGAAGGGGTTCACGTCGTTACGGTAAACGACTATCTCGCAAGAAGAGACAGCGAGACTATGGGCAAGGTTTATAATTTTCTGGGATTGAGCGTGGGCCTGGTAGTACACGGTTTGAATTTTGATGAGAAGCAGGCCGCATACAATTCAGACATTACATATGGTACAAACAATGAATACGGGTTTGACTACCTTAGAGACAATATGGTCATAAGGATGGAGCAAAGAGTGCAGCGAAAGCTAAACTATGCGATTATAGATGAGGTCGACAGCATACTTATAGATGAGGCCAGGACGCCACTTATAATATCCGGAAGCGGAGATAAAAGCACGAAGCTCTACAGCCTGGTAAATAATTTTGTCAAGAAGCTCAAGCATGAGGTGGACTTTACCATTGATGAAAAAGCAAATACCGTAGTGCTCACTGACGAAAGTGGTCTGGTGAAGACAGAAAAGGCTTTTGGCATCGAAAATCTTGCTGACATGGAAAACATGGAGCTTGCCCACCATATCAACCAGGCTCTAAGAGCCAATTTTTTGATGAAAAGAGACAAAGACTACGTGGTAAATGACGGTCAGGTAATCATCGTAGACGAATTTACAGGAAGGCTTATGCCGGGAAGAAGATATAGCAACGGTCTTCACCAGGCAATTGAGGCGAAGGAAAACGTCAAGGTGGAAAGAGAATCAAAGACCCTCGCCACCATCACATTCCAAAACTACTTTAGGATGTACAACAAGCTATCGGGAATGACCGGTACGGCAAAGACAGAGGAAGAGGAATTCAAATCCATCTACAACATGGATGTTCTTGCCATACCCACCAACAAACCCATGATCAGAGACGATATGGTCGATTTGGTCTACAAGTCGGAAATGGGCAAATTCAGCGCAATCGTAGAGGAAATAAAATCTAGGAACCAGACAGGACAGCCCGTTCTCGTAGGAACGATATCCATAGAAAAGTCAGAAGTATTAAGCACGATGCTTAAAAAGCAGGGAATACCTCATCAGGTGTTAAACGCAAAGTATCATGAAAAAGAAGCGGAAATAATCAGCATGGCCGGTCAAAAAAATGCCGTGACGATTTCCACTAACATGGCCGGAAGAGGTACGGACATTGTCCTTGGAGAAGGAGTTAAAGAGCTTGGAGGCCTTCATATCCTGGGAACCGAAAGACACGAATCCAGAAGGATAGACAACCAGCTGAGAGGACGTTCAGGCCGTCAGGGAGATGAGGGATCTTCACAGTTTTTCATATCCCTTGAAGATGAGCTGATGAGGCTCTTCGGCTCGGAGAGAATCATGGGGCTGGTAGACAACTTGGGTCTGCCGGAGGATATGCCAATTGAGAACAAAATGCTCAGCAAGGGAATAGAAAATGCCCAGAAGAAAGTGGAAGGGCGCAACTTTGATATAAGAAAGCACGTGCTTCAGTACGACAATGTCATGAACAAGCAAAGGGAGATAATATACTCTCAGCGCAAAACCGTTCTTGAAGGCGGAGATATCCACGATCAGGTCCTGAAGATGTACGAAGGATTGGTCGAGGAGTCCATCACCATATATACAGGATTTAGCGAATATTTTGAGGAGTGGGATCTTAACGGACTTTTTGAACATGGCAGAACGCTCTTTTCCGATGGGTTTCACATGGAAGTTCCCACAGAGCAGCTTACAAGGGATGAGCTAAAGGACCTGGTATATCAAAAGGGAATGTCAGTGCTCAATGCCAAAGAAGAAGAGATTGGCAAAGAACGTTTCAGGGAACTTGAAAGAGTAGTCCTTTTAAGGGTCGTAGACAGAAAATGGATGGACCACATAGATGACATGGAACAGCTGAAGCAGGGAATAGGATTAAGGGCATATGGACAGGTGGATCCTGTAGCTGCTTACACCAATGAAGGCTTTGACATGTTCGAAGAGATGACAAAAAACATTCAGGAAGATACGATTAAATACCTTTTCCACCTAGAAGTCCAAAAGCAGCCGGTGGTTGAAGAAAAAAACAATGTTTTGGATAACGTTACAACCAATAAAGAAGATGCACCTAAAAGAGAGCCGGTAATTAAAAAAGACAAGCCGGGGAGAAATGACCCTTGCCCTTGCGGCAGCGGGAAAAAATACAAGAAATGCTGTGGAAGAAACGAATAAATAGAGGTGATTGAAATGTTGGAATTGCAGGAATATACTAGGCAAATCAAAGAATTGAAGGGAAGATTAAAGGAAATCGGTGATTCACTTTGACTTGGCTGACGTTGAACTGAAATCACAGGAATTAAACGAAGAGGTCAACCAGGAAAACTTCTGGGATGACCAGGAAAATGCCCAAAGCCTATTGAAAAAGCTAAACGACCTAAAAAACAAGCTTGCCAGGCATAACGAGCTTGAACTCAGGATCGAAGATGCCAAGGCATTGGTGGAGATGCTGGAGGAGGAAAGCGACGAAGAACTTGCAGATGAGCTTGCCGCTGTGGTTAAAGAGCTCTCACAGGAACTTGATGACTACAACCTTGAAGTATTGCTAAGTGGTGATTACGATGCAAACAGCGCGGTTCTTGCGATACACCCAGGTGCCGGTGGAACCGAGTCCCAAGATTGGGCCCAGATGCTCTTAAGGATGTACACCAGGTGGGCTGAAAAGCGCAACTACAAGGTAAAGACGCTGGAATTTCAACCTGGTGACGAAGCTGGAATTAAAAGTGTCACTCTTGCGATAGAAGGACTCAATGCATATGGATATTTAAAAAGCGAAAAAGGCGTTCACAGACTGGTTAGAATCTCGCCTTTTGACTCTTCAGGAAGAAGGCACACGTCATTTGCCTCAGTGGATATTTCCCCGGAAATAGAAGACGACAGCGTGGTGGATATAAATCAGGATGATTTGAAGATTGATACATACAGGGCTAGCGGCGCTGGAGGGCAGCATGTAAACACCACGGACTCAGCCGTCAGAATAACCCATATACCTACGGGAATAGTGGTCCAGTGTCAAAATGAAAGAAGCCAGCATAAGAACAAGGATACTGCCATGAAGATGCTTTATGGAAAGCTTATTGAGCTTAAGGAGAGGGAACACAAGGAAAGAATAGAAGACCTTAAGGGGGAATACGGTCAGATAGCTTGGGGAAACCAGATTAGAAGCTACGTGTTCCATCCTTACAATATGATTAAGGATCACCGAACAAACGTCGAGGTGGGCAATATCCAAAGCGTGATGGACGGAGAAATCGAACCTTTTATCAACGAATATCTTAAGACAACAAAAAATTAAGCAGCGCATATTTAGATTGAGAGGCATATTATGAGCGTACAGATTATAAAAAGACTTGCAGATGAGTTTAAGATAAAATCATCACAGGTCAAGACCGTAGTGGAATTGGTAGATGAGGGGAATACAATACCATTTATCGCAAGATACCGAAAAGAAGCGACAGGCAATCTAGACGACGTCGTGTTGAGAGAATTGAACGAAAGGCTTTCTTATCTTCGAAACCTTGAAAAGAGAAAAGAAGAAGTCCTAAGACTTATAGAAGAACAGGGAAAGCTGACGGATGAACTAAAAGTTTCCATAGAAAATGCGAAAGTTCTTCAGGAAGTGGAGGATTTATATCTTCCCTATAAGCAAAAGAGAAAAACAAGAGCTTCCATTGCCAGGGATAAGGGTCTTGAGCCTTTGGCGGCTTTCATTCTGATGGCAAAGGACGACAATCAGGCAGACATAAAATCCTCAGAATTCGTTGATCCAGAGATAGGTGTGGAGACTAGGGCAGAAGCGGTTGCAGGCGCCATGGATATATTGGCAGAAGATGTATCCGACAATGCAAAATTTAGAAAGAAGATACGCGAGACTTACATGAGCGAAGGGATAGTTCAAACTTCTAAGGCCAAGACGGAAGACGAGAAAGCTGCGGATTTTGAAATGTATTTCAACTTTTCAGAAGCCGTGTCTAAAATCGCGAACCATAGGGTTTTAGCAATCAACAGAGGCGAAAAGAAAAAATACCTGAGCGTCAAGGTCCTATGTGATGAAGAAAAGATGGCTCAGTATCTAGAAAGAAATGTCGGGGATCCGAAGGGTGAAAAATGCGGATATCTCAGGGAGGCAGTAAGGGATGGACTTAAAAGACTCATTATGCCCTCAATAGAAAGGGAGGTCCGAAGCACCCTCACTGAAAAGGCTGATAAATCCGCCATAAAGGTATTTAGCGTAAACCTGAAGAAGTACTTGATGCAGCCTCCTGTTAGAGGAAAAACGGTGATGGGCTTTGACCCTGCATTCAGGACGGGATGCAAGATAACGGTAGTAGGTCCCTACGGTGAGCTTTTGGAATGGGAAACCATATACCCTACCGCACCACAGAATAAAGTGACGGAAGCAAAAAAAGTTATTGTAGAGATGATAAAAAAGCACGGCGTAGACATAATTGCCATAGGAAATGGTACGGCAAGCAGAGAGTCTGAAATCATAGTTGGAGATATGTTGAAGGAGTTTGGCTTGAAGACCGAGTTCATCGTGGTAAATGAAGCGGGAGCCAGCGTTTACTCTGCATCAGCCATAGGGAATGAGGAGTTTCCGGATCTCAACGTATCATTAAGAGGAGCGGTTTCGATTGCTAGAAGGCTTCAGGATCCTTTGGCGGAGCTTGTAAAAATAGATCCGAAGCATATCGGAGTAGGTCAGTATCAGCATGATGTAGACCAAAAGGAACTTGCCAAGGCCCTTGATGGAGTAATAGAGGATGGGGTAAACGCCGTGGGAGTAGACATTAATACTGCTTCTGCATACCTATTGATGAATATATCCGGACTTAACAAGACTACAGCGGGAAACATATTGGACTACCGTAGAGAAAACGGACCTTTCAAGGATAGAAAAGAGATACTTAAAGTCAAGAAGATAGGTGCAAAAGCCTTTGAACAATGCGCAGGATTTTTGCGGATAGCCGACGGAAAAAACCCACTAGACAACAGCGCCCTTCATCCGGAGTCTTATGATGCCGCAGAAAAAATCCTATCAGATATTGGCTGTAAGCTTGAGGAGTTTGCCAACAACCATAAAGAGATTTCTCAAAAGCTTGAAAAATTAGATGTGGAAAGCATGGCTAAAAAGATTGATTTGGGAGTCATAACTTTAGAGGAGATAATAAAAGAGCTTAAAAAGCCAGGTCGGGATCCACGAGAAGGCTTCCAAAAACCGGTATTTAAATCCGAAGTTATGGACATAACCCATCTCAAGCCCGGGATGGTTTTAAGCGGCACCGTCAGAAACGTCATCGATTTTGGTGTTTTTGTGGACATAGGAGTCCATCAGGACGGTCTCGTACACATATCCCAGCTAAGCGACAGCTACGTTAAAAATCCTATGGACGTGGTTTCAGTGGGAGACATAGTTTCAGTAAGAGTCATGGATGTGGATTTAAAGCGAAATAGAATATCCCTGAGCATGCGAAAGGGTTGAAACGAGGAGAGAATTAATTATGGATAGAGTTTTTGACAGGACTTTTCTTCAATACCAATTGGCAGCCTTGAGACACAACAAATACAAAAAAAATGTATTTTTCCCCAATATCCTATTGTTGTTGGCTGCGGTTTACTTTTACGACAGACCGATTTTCGCAGCCGGATTCGTAGCGTTGGCTGCCAGTATAATAGCCTACGGGCATTTCAGATTTAGAAAAGAGGCCAATGCGTCGGAGGAGAAATTCGACTTGTTTTTGGGCAAGCGCTTTAATGATTACGACAAGCAGATGAAAAAGAAAAAGGACACCAGCTTTATCGTACAAAGATATGCCATCGGAGTGGAAATAGGCAAAATCCAGGTTGATGAGGCGATAGAAAAGATAACTGAAGGAATGAAAGAAGATCCACAGTCCAAGAGGTATGTCTACAACTATCTCTTAAGCCTTCATATTTTAAAATATGGGGATGAAACCAAAAAAATTCCGGGAGAATACATCGAATACTTGGATAAAGCTTATAAAACGGAGCAGAACATAAACATATTGACGGAAGCGATAAAAAATGCGATCTGGCTGAAGGACTACAGCAAAGCCATCAAACTGTCCGAGAAGGCTGAAACCGAGCTGAAAAACATCAAAAAGATCAGAAACCCTGTCTTCAACGCCATATACAGAACCACTATTATTTCGGTTCCGTATTACAAAGGAGTCGCCCACAAAAATACAAATAACGGCAAGAAGGCAAGGGAAAGCTTTGACCTAGCTCTAAAGAATTGCAAGGCAGACAAGCTTAAGATGAAAATACTCGAGATGAAAAATTAAGAAAATTGGACGTCGACGAAAGTTTTTTTCAATGCGTTGACAAAACAAGGAGGATAATATGCAAAACAGCAAGACGAAATTTTTAACCAGGGTAGGGGTTCTGAGCACCATTGCTTTTGCACTGATGTACCTGGAGTTTTCGGTACCTTTATTTCCGGCATTCCTGAAGTTTGACCTAAGCGACGTACCGGCTCTTTTGGGAGGATTTGCGCTAGGGCCTTTGGCCGGAACCATAATTGAACTTATCAAGAACTTATTGTTTTTATTAATCAAAGGCACGATGACCGGAGGGGTTGGAGAGCTCGCCAATTTCGTCATAGGGACGGCTTGGGTAGTGCCTGCGGCGATCATCTATAGAAAAAACAAGACGAAAAAAAACGCCATAAAGGCCTTGGTGGTAGGTGCGGTTTCCATGGTAGTGGCAGCTGCGTTGCTAAACTACTTTATCATGCTCCCACTATACGCAAAGATTATGCCAATCGAAGCTATTATAGCGATGGGATCGGCAGTAAACCCAAATATAGTCAGCTTCGAAACTCTTGTACTGTTTGGAATAACGCCATTTAATATCTTTAAGACTTCTATAGTGTCGGTAGTGACGGCATTGATGTACAAAAAAGTTTCGCCTGTGCTCCACAAATAGAATAAATCTAATCGTAAGGCGTCCTTTAGGGCGTCTTATTTTCGTTTGAGCCTAATGACTACTATTAAGGAGCTTTTTTTGATATAATAAAATATCAAGTATAATTTAGGGGGATCACATGAAAAAATTTAACTTTAATCACGATAGATACATTTTTTTTGACGGAGCAATGGGAACCCAGCTTCAAATGGAAGTTAAGGAGAATATCCTTCCGGAAGAAGTCAATATAAAATACCCTGACATTCTGGAAATGATACATAAAAGATATGTAGATGCAGGTGCAGATGTAATAACTACAAATACATTCGGGGCCAATGAGTTCAAACTGGAGAAGGTGGGCCTTGCTCCCGAAGAAGTAATAAAAGCAGGTACAAATTGTGCCAGAAAAGCGGCGGGGGAGAGAGCTGTTGCTTTGGATGTTGGTCCCTTGGGGAAAATGTTCGTGCCCATGGGCGATCTCACATTTGACTTGGCATATAAAGCCTTTGCCAGACAGATGATCGCAGGGGAAAAGGCAGGCTGCGATTTGATAATAATCGAAACGATGACCGACCTTTATGAAATGAAGTGTGCTGTACTGGCAGCCAAGGAAAACACATCTCTTCCGGTGATATGCACCATGACATTCGAAGAAAATGGGAAAACCTTTATGGGTGCGGACTCCAAGTCAATGGTCGCCTTGTTGGAAGGCATGGGCGTGGATGCCCTGGGAGTAAACTGCTCTTTGGGACCTGACAAGCTGATTGGGACAGTCGAAGAAATTCTTAAGCACTCCTCCATACCTGTAATAGTGCAGCCAAATGCAGGAATACCCGTGTACAGGGACGACGAGACAACCTATGATATAACCAAGGAACAGTTTGCCGATGCAATGGTGAAAATGGCGGACATGGGGGTTTTGATTCTGGGGGGATGCTGCGGGACTACTCCTGAGTACATTTCAAATCTCATAAAGGCTCTTGAAGGAAAAAAACCTGTAAAACCGGCACCGAAAGATATTGCAGTCACATGTTCCAGCAGGAAATGCGTATACTTGGACGATGGAGTGGTCTCAATATCTGAAAACATGATTCCACATGGAAATGAAAAGGTTACAAAGATACTTAAAAGCGGCAATTACAGAAAGCTGGTTTCCATTGCAAGAGAGATTAAAAACAAGGGAGCAGATATACTAAATATAAATACCAGCCTTGAAGGAGTGGACGAAAAAGCTGCCATGGTGGATGTGGTAAATGCCATTCAGCAAACCTTGGATATACCCTTGCAGATAGAGACTAAAGACGTGGGCGTTTTGGAAGCAGCTCTAAGGACTTATAGCGGCAAAGCAGTTATCAACTCTGTAAATGGCACGGAAAAGTCGATGAAGGAAGTTTTTCCTCTCATGAAAAAGTATGGCGGCGTCGCGATAGCTCTTCTCATAGATGAAGATGGATTAGGAAAAACAGGAGAGAAAAGGCTTGAAATAGCTGCAAAAATATTAAGTGAAGCAAAAAAATACGGGCTCGGCAAAAAGGATTTTGTTTTTGACTGCCTATCCCTGCCTGCTGCAACGAATCAGGAGAGCCTGATTGAAGCTCTTAAGGCAATCAGGCTTATCAAGGAAAATCTCGGGGGGAAAACCCTTATGGGGATAGGAAACGTATCCTACAAGCTGCCTAAGAGAGGGCTGCTGAATAGGACATATCTGGCAATGTCTCTAGGAGCAGGTCTAGATGCATTTATTATGGACTTTAATGACCAAGGGATGAAAGAAACGTTAAATGCTGCAAAAGTGATTTTGAATATCGATAAATCTGCAGAAAAATACATTGAAACTTATGCAAAAAAAGATGAAAATAGTTGATTTGAACGCTCTGTAACAACCGGGAGGAAGAGATGGCTTGTTGTGAAATGAAATATTTGTCAAAATCTCCCCAGGAGACTTTGACCCTGGGACTTGAAATAGGAAATTTATTAACAGAAGGACACGTAGTTTGTTTGGAAGGGGAAATGGGCGGAGGCAAGACCGCTTTGAGCCAGGCAATGCTCAGAGGTCTTGGTGTGGAAGGCTATATTACCAGCCCTACATACAGCATAGTCAATGAATATGAAGCTAAAGGCATGAAGCTTTACCACTTTGACATTTACAGAGTGGAGAGCGCTGAAGAGCTATACGACATAGGCTTTGAAGAATATCTAAAGAATTCTATCGCCATAATTGAATGGCCTCAGATCATTAGAGAAGATCTAAAGGAGCCGGTATTGGACATAGTGATTATAAAGACAGGAAACGAAAATGAGCGGATCATCAATTTGAAAGGTCCATGCCCCTTGATAAGGGAATTAAAGAAAAAACTTGGGGAGAGGGGAAAAGACATATGATTATACTCGGAATAGACACTTCCACTGCCTCCACGTCGGTGGCTATAAGCGTTGACGGCGAAACCATTTGTGAAATTACTGCAAACCACAGGCAGACCCACTCGGAGCAGCTGATGTATCTGGTGGATGAAGTTCTAAAGATATCCTCCCTTACGCTTTCAGAGGTTGACTGCTTTGCATGCGTAAATGGTCCCGGATCATTTACAGGACTTAGAATCGGGGCGGCCTCTGTCAAGGGCATGGCCCAGTTTGAAGACAAGTCCATAATAGGAGTCTCCTTGCTTGAGGTACTGGCTTACGGAGCAGGAGCATTTCAAGGATTGATATGCCCCATAGTGGATGCCCAGAGAGACCAGGTTTATGCAGGTTTTTACAAATGGGAAGATGGCAGGCTTGAGTCTGTAAAAAAAGATATGGTGGCAGGAATAAAAGAAGCAACAAGCTTTGCCCTGTCCTTTGCCCTTCCGGTGGCATTTACCGGGGATGGGATAAAAAAGCTGGGTGAAATGCCGGAGCATGAAGATGGAGACTTGACTATACTCAAGGCGCCTTACAGAATACCAAAGGCTGGAATGCTCTGTTATGCCGCTTGGGAAAAGGCTATGAAGAAAGAAAATATTTACACCTGGGAAGAATTTGAACCGGATTATTTCAGAAAATCCCAGGCTGAAATTCAAATGGATAAAAAGAGAGATGAAAAAAATGAGCAGGTATAAATTCATTCATACAGGAGATCTGCACTTGGGCTGTGGACTAAAAACCTCAGGGCTACCGGAAAGCGTCAGGGAGGATTTGAGGGTGGATGTATGGAAAGCTTTGGATGTTATAATAAACTACTGCAGAGACAAGAAGACAGATTTTTTGTTTATTGCAGGGGATCTGTTTGAACATGACCTGTTCAAGATGTCGGATCTTAAAATGTTGGCTTCGTATTTCAATTCCTTGAAAGATACAAAAATCTTTGTTTCACCAGGCAACCATGATGCTTTGGGTGGATTGATGTCATACACGGCAGTGGACTGGCCGGAAAACACCTATATTTTCAGCGGTGAAAAGATTGAGGAAGTGAAAGTGGACGACTGGCTTTCTGTCTGGGGCTACGGATGGAATGGAGAGTATTTAAAAGAGCTCCACCCCCTAATCGGTGCCATGCCTGATGTTTTCAGAACCAATGTCCTGATACTCCATGGAGATGCCATAGATTCTGAATCACCCTATCTTCCGGTGAAAAATGATTTGGAGTATTTAAACAAGTTTGACTACGTTGCCATGGGACACATTCATAAGCCAATACAGCAAAGTCATAAAATAAAATATAGCGGCTCCCCATTGTCCTTAAGCTTTAAGGACGAAGGTAAAAGAGGCGTGATAAAAGGGGACTTGGCAAAGGGTGAAGTAACCACTGAATTTTTACCCCTTGAGTTCAGGCAGTTCCATGTGGAATCCATTGAAATCCAGCCTGAGGAGGATTATGTACAGATATGCGATAAGATAAAGAAGCTATCGGTAAACAAAAACAGGGATCTGTTCAGAATCACTTTGACGGGCATAATCAACGCCGATGTGGATTTGGACATGGTCAGACAGGGCGTGACTGACAGCTTTTACCATGTAGAGATTATTGATTCATCCATAAAAGATTACGATCTAGAGAGTCTTTATGCCCAAAATGAAAACAACATAATCGGAAGGTTCATCAAGGAAATGGCACTTTTGGATTTAAACGATATTACAAACAGGCAGGCCCTGTACCACGGTTTAGAGGCACTGCTTCAGGAGAGACAGCCATGATAATAAAAGAACTGAATCTGACAGCTTTCGGCAAATTTAAAAACGAGAAGATACTCTTTGAGGATGGGATAAACCTAGTTTACGGAGGCAACGAAACTGGCAAGTCGACCTTGCACAAATTTATTGAAGGGATGCTATTTGGATTTTTCAAAGATTCCTGGTCAAGAAGACTATACAACGAAGATTATGACAAGTACATGCCCGTGGAAGGCAATGATTATCGGGGCAGCATGCTTTTGGAGGCTGAAGGGAAATCCATCAGGATAGAGAGGAATTTTCTTAAGGGCAAAGACGAAGTGAAGATTTATGACGAAGCTACAGGGGAGGATATAACGGGATTTTTCCATTATGAGCCTGCTACGAAGATGCACTACTTGCTAGATCCTGGAATTTTAAACCGGAATCTGTACAAAAACACCGTCAGCATCGCTCAGCTAAAGGCAAAAACCGATGAGGACCTGGCGGAGGAGCTTAAGGAGAGGATTTTAAACTACAGCCAGTCCGGGACAGATATTTCAGTAAACAAGGCGATTAAGAATTTGGAGAAAAAGCTTGAGCAAAATGGCACTGAAAGAAGAAAAGGATCCCCTCTTAACCTGATAGTAGAAAAAATAGTAGCACTGCAGGATGAACTTGATAAATCAGAAAAGATACAAAAACGGATAAGAGAACTGACGGAGCAAAAAAAGGCATTGGCACTGGAGGAAGATCAACAGAAAAAGGAGCTTGAGAATCTAATCAACAGGCTTGAAAACCTTGAAGTGAAGAATATCTACCAAAAGTTCAACAATTACAAAAAACTAAGGGAAGAACAAGACTCTTTGGAGCTTGCTTTAGAAAGCCACACAAACCAGTTCGTTTCCGAAGAGGATTTAAGGGAAATTTTATTGAATCACCAGGAATTAAGCAGGCTCCGAGAAGACATAGAAGGCTCCCATGAGTACTTGGCAAAAATCGAGTCAGAAATAGCAAGGCTCAAGGATGAATTCAGCCTCCATGATGAAAACATAATAAGTGAATCCTATCTCGAAGATAGAGACAGATTGTTCGAGCTTAAGGAGGAAAAAATACACATAAGCCAAGATATCAAAAAAAGAGGCGTTAAAAGGCCAAAAAACAATGCCGCCGGCTTAGTTTTCGCCGGGATTTGCGCCGGACTTTGTTTTTATGCAGGAAGCCTTTACGGCAATATATATATGATTGGAGCAGGGGCATTTTTTGCAGCTGTCGCCATATATTTTGCCTTCAAGCTTTTGATGCTCAGAGGCAATGGAATTACCGGTTCGGAACTGGAAAATTTAAGGTCTAGAATTATAGAAATAGATGGGTCTGTAGAGGAAATCTTGGCAAGATATGATGCGGTCAGCCTAAATGATCTTAAAGAAAAATGGGAGCAGATCAAATCTATGCGTCTGCGCTACAGCGAAGAAATAGACAGGATAAAAATATTGACGGACAGATTGGCATACGTGGGAGAGAATATTAAAAACTTTGAGGAAACTTATAAAGACAGGCAAAAAATGCACTCGGACAAGCTGGAGCTTTACCAGGTCGACAGTCTTGAAGAGCTATTGGCATCTTACGAGAAGCAAAAGAATATCAGGAAAAAGGCACTTAGGCTGGAAGAGGTCATAAGGACCATGGATATGCTCATGGACAAAGAAGAGTACAAAAAGCTGGAAGACTTCTTTAGAGGAAAGGGTTTGCCTGAATCCTATAAGGAAGACCCGGAAAGCTTGAAGCTGCAGATTACAAAGCTGAAGGACAAGATAGGACAAACTACCACACTAAAGGATAAAGACGAAGGGGAGATCTTGGCGCTGGAAAAGGATGTGCGCGTTCCGCAGATAATCAAAGAGGATATTGCATACATGGAGGAGCTGAAGGCTAAGAATACAAACAAATCCCAATCCATAGCCTTGGCCATTAATAAGATAAATGAAGCGTCAAAGCAAATGCATTCAGAAATAGCTCCGGAGCTTAACAAGAAGCTAGGCGAGCTAATGGAGAAAATCACGAAAAGATATAAAAGCTTCAAGGTGTCAAAAGACATCAATATCAGCGTGGAAGACCCGGTTTCCGGGATGCTTATGGAAGCTAGGCATCTGAGCATGGGAACAGTGGATCAGCTCTATTTCTCACTTAGAATAGGAATGGCAAAAATACTCGGGATAGATGGATTCCCTTTGATTTTGGATGAATCTTTTCTGCAATATGACGACGAAAGATTAAAAAGGGCTCTGGATATACTGATAGAAGAAAGCGAAAACAGGCAGATAATCCTATTTACGTCCCAAAACAGAGAAGGGGATGTCTTAAGGAAAACAAAATCTATATCCAATATAATAAATCTTAATGATCTGGAGGGATCGGTATGTTAAGTGAAAAGGCGGAAAAATACGTTGAAAGTGAATTTGCATACGGAGACGACCATAAGCTATACCACTACAACTGTGCAGAAACGCTTCTAAACAGCTGTAATGACGAATACTGTCTAGACCTTGACGCCAGGGCGCTGAAAATGATGGTTCCTTTTGGTGGAGGGTTTTACTGCGAAAAAGCATGCGGAGTGCTGACTGGAGCATTGGCTGCAGCAGGAGTCATGTACGCCCAGGACAAGCCAACAACCAACGAAAAGGTAAAAGCTTTTGCTCAAAAGTGGGTTGAAGCCTTCGAAAAGGAATTTGGGTCTACTGAATGCGTGGACGTCAAAAGAGACCATAAGCACGAGACGAAAAAATGCGGCCCTGTCATGATAAGGGGAGCGCAGATTTTTGAGGAAGTAGTAAAAGGATTTGAAGAAGAGTGGAAGGCAAAATAAATAGAGGGATGATTTAATGACAGAAAATAAAAAAACTGTAGTGGTGGGAATGTCAGGAGGAGTGGACTCCTCCGTGGCAGCATTGCTGCTTAAAAAACAAGGCTACAATGTCATCGGGATTTTCATGAAAAACTGGGAAGAGACGGAAGATGACGGAGCATGTACTGCAGAAGAAGATTACGAAGATGTCAGACGGGTATGCGACAAGCTTGAGATTCCTTATTATACGGTTAATTTCAGCAAAGAATACTGGGATAGGGTCTTTGCGTATTTTCTCGAAGAGTACAAGAGAGGCAGGACGCCAAATCCTGACATACTCTGTAATAAAGAAATAAAATTCAAGGCTTTTTTAGACTATGCCCTGAATGTTGCAGGCGCTGACTACCTGGCAACGGGACATTATGCAAAGATTCAGGAAAAGGACGGATATTGCAGGCTTCTTAAGTCAGAAGATAAAAACAAGGATCAGACCTACTTTTTATGTCAGTTAAGCCAGCAACAGATTTCAAAAGCCATGTTTCCCTTGGGAGATATCCCAAAAGAAGAAGTTAGAAAAATAGCTGCAGAAAACGGATTGCTAACGGCAGGCAAAAAGGATTCCACAGGTATATGCTTTATTGGAGAGAGGGACTTTAAAAAGTTTTTAAGCAGGTATCTGCCTGCAAAAAAAGGCGAGATTAAAGATCCAAAGGGCAACATCAAGGGCACTCATAACGGCCTTATGTACTACACCCTGGGGCAGAGAAAGGGACTGGGCATCGGTGGAGAAGGCACGGGAGAACCTTGGTTTGTATACAAAAAAGATCTTAATACAAATACCCTTTACGTAGTCCAAGGGGAGATGAACCCATTACTTTTCAGCAACGGCCTCATAGGCTCAAAGGTCAACTGGACGGCTAAAATTCCGGAAGGCAAAGACATAAGGCTTAAGGCCAAGTTTCGGTACAGACAGCAAGACCAAGACGTGGTCTTAAACGTATTGGAAGGCGGACGAATCAAAGTAATGTTCGACAAGCCTCAAAAGGCAGTCACCCCTGGACAGCAGGTAGTTTTATACGATGGGGATGAATGCCTTGGGGGAGCAGAAATAGACGAAATACTCTCAGGAAAGCCGTGAACCGAGTTTTACATATAAATAAAAGCTATACTCTTATAATACGAGGGGGCCCTATATGAAAATACTATTTGTAGAAGATGAAAAGAAGGTTACCGAAGCGCTGCAGGAGCTTTGCAAATTACAAAACATCCAATGCGACATAGCAAACGATGGAGAGGAAGGTCTCTTATACGCACTAAATCAGATTTACGATGTGATAGTGCTGGATATAATGCTTCCTGGCAAGGATGGCATTGAAATACTCCGGGAAATAAGAAAAAAAGGAAGCAAAACGCCGGTTTTGATGTTGACTGCAAAGGACACGGTGGAAGACAAGGTAAAGGGTTTGGACTCAGGGGCAGATGACTATCTGGTCAAGCCATTTTCCGCAAAAGAGCTTTTTGCCAGGATCAGGGCTCTCGGTAGAAGGATTGAATCAGATTATATGGAAAACGTCGTAGAGATAGGTAATTTTACCTTCGATTTGGACAATTTCATCGCCACTGTAGACGGAAATCCGCTGAAGCTTTCCTATAAGGAAGGACTTCTTCTTGAAATGCTCATCAAAAGGCCGGATCAAGTTTTCAGCAGAGAGCAGATATTAGACCGAGTCTGGGGCTTTGATGCAGAAGTCAACGAAAACAACATAGAGATATACATACATAATCTAAGGAAAAAGCTTAAGAATACAAATATTAAAATAGAAACATTAAGAAGCATAGGATACAAACTTAAGGTGATGGATTAGATGTTTAAAGAACTGTACAGAAAGCTTACAATAATGAACGCACTTATTCTGATTGCGTTTCTACTTATATTTTCATATTCCATAGTGGGGTTTTCAAACGCCGCTTTCAATTCCTCTGCAAAGAGCACGCTGGTGGAGCGCAAGGAACATATCGTATCGATGATATACAGATTCGACACCCTGGAAATAACCTTGCCAGATGAGACTCACTGGTCAGGGGGAAGCTCTCAGAGCGACTATTCTAGAATTGATTACGTGATATGGGATGAGGATCTGAAGCTTGCGAATTTAAGCGTTCTACGTGAGAATCTGATGGATCAGACATACGTATATGCCCAACAGGTAATGACCACAAAGAAGGACAGCTTTACAAGCATAACCCTTTCAGGGGTTAAATTCAGACTATATAGTTCCTATGTGGAAACACCAAACGGGAAAGGCGCTGTCGTTCAGGTTTATCAGTCCAGACTGATTGATGACCTTGTAACCAGGCAGATTTTTCTGGTAGTTATGGGCATAGGAGTTTTCAGCGTGATAATACTGATTTTTATCAGTGCCCACATGGCAAAAAAATCTCTTGAGCCTGTACGAAGGGCTTATGAAAGACAGAAGGAATTTATTGCAGATGCCAGCCATGAGCTTAGGACTCCCCTTACGATCATAAAGACCACCGCCGAGCTTCTAGGGATGAAGGAACAAGAAACGATTATGGAAAACTCCAAGTGGCTTGAGAATATATCCAGTGAAACTGAAAACATGAGCAAGCTTATACAAAATCTGCTCACCCTTGCTCAGGCGGACAACAATCAGATACCGGTTTTTATGGGCGACGTAGATCTGAGCAAGCTAGTCAGGGAGACAGGGGAGAAGTTTGAGCTCATCGCTAGGGACAAGGATATCGAATTTGAAAGCATAATTTCTGACAACGTTCATTTGACGGGAGACAAAGACAAGTTAAACCAGCTGCTGGTCATCCTGCTGGACAACGGCATAAAATACACCCCGGAGAAGGGAAAAATATCCATATCCCTGATGCATACAACGGACAAGGCTATAATAACGGTAAAAGATACGGGAATGGGAATATCAGAAGGAGATATCGACAAGATTTTTGAACGTTTCTACAGAGTGGACAAGGCCCGCTCTAGGGATCAGGGCGGCGCAGGGCTTGGACTGAGCATTGCCAACTGGATAGTCAGGGAGCACAAGGGAAAAATCAGTGTAGAAAGCGAACCTGACAAGGGAAGCAGCTTTATAGTTGAGCTGCCTAAGAAAAGAAAATAATAGCCAGCGCTTATGGAGGTTTTTAGCTCATGAAGAAATCAAAAAAGAAGACTATAGCATTTTTAAGGCTCGGGATAATACTCATAATCATCGCCGTTGGGGCTGTTGGGTTAACAGGGCTGTTCTCATCGGACCAAGAGGGAACGTCTCCTGAATTTGCCGTGACAATACCTGAGAGGGATTTTGTCAGGAGGGTATTGACGTCTCCAGAGGGAAAATATTTGGGGCGAAAGCAAGTGGCCTCGTTTACCTCGGTTGGAGATATTATGTATCATGGAACCCAAATCACAAACGCCTACGATTCTGCAAGAGGCGCTTACGACTTTGACGAGAATTTCATGCATGTGGAAAAGTTTTTCAATGCTGTAGACTTTGCAATAGGTAATTTTGAGACTGTAACTGCGGGAGGAACTCCCCAGGGATATCCTGTGTTCAATGCACCGGATGAGGTGCTGGACAGCATCAAAAATGCGGGATTCGATGTATTGACTACAGTAAACAATCATTCCCTGGATAAGGGAAGAACCGGCGTGCTAAGAACTTTGGAGCAAATAGAGGAACGAGGCCTTATTTCCACCGGCACCTTCAGTGAGCCGGAAGAGGAGATAACGGTTTTAGAAAGCGACGGAATAAGAGTAGGGCTCATCGCATATACCTACGGATTAAACGGCATGGACAGCCTTTTGACGCCTGCAGAGCTAAGCTATATGATAAACCGCATAGACGAGGATAAGATTAAGAAGGATATAAATAAAGCGAAGGACCAAGGCTGTGACATGATATTCGTATCACTGCACTGGGGAAATGAATATCAAATGTCCCCTACTTCTCAGCAGGAGCAGCTAGCTATGAAGATATTCGAATGGGGAGGGGACGTCATTTTGGGAAGTCATCCCCACGTGATTCAAAAATCCGAAATAATCAATGTAAACGGCGAGGATAAATTTATAATCTATTCTCAAGGCAACTTCATTTCCAATCAGAGAAGAGAGACCCTGCCTTCCATCAGTGCAAGAAATTATACGGAAGACGGCGTGATAGTTCAGATAAAAATAGAAAAGGATATGGTGACTGGGAAAACAGTTTTAAAAACCGTAAACTATACACCTACTTGGGTACATAGATACGAGTCCCAAGGAAGGCTCAGATATGAGGTGCTGCCTGTAAAAGATGCTTTAAATACCATGGACTTAACTGGACAGACAGCAGATAAACTGAGGCAATCCTATGAAAACACAGTTGGAAAGATGACGTATTACAACAGGGAGATTCGATGACAGAGAATAAGCCGGTAGTAATCCTGCCGATGAGAAGCGAACATTTGGATTCTGTCGTGGCATTGGAGCTTAGGTGCTTTAAGGTGCCTTGGACTAGAGATATGTTTGAAGAAGAGCTGGAAAATCCATTGGCAAGATACTTTGTAATCGTAACTGAAGGAGATATTGCAGGGTATGCAGGCATTTGGCATATTCACGGAGAAGGCCATATTACAAATATTGCTGTCGACGAGCCTTACCGAGGCAAGGGATTTGGGAAACAGCTGTTGAATAACTTGATTAAAAAGGGAGCTGCCGAAGGAATCGATACATTCACCCTTGAAGTAAGAAAAAGCAACGCCTCAGCTCTCGGCCTTTACATGAACTGTGGGTTCAAGGCCGCCGGAATAAGAAAAAACTACTATAGCGATAACGGTGAAGATGCGGTAGTGATGTGGAGGAAACCATGAGAGATAAGATAATAAAAATATTGGTTGTGTTGCTGGTACCTTTCGTAGTGCTCTTAACCAGTCTTGAAATAGTGGTAAAATCAGAGGGGTTCTTTTTGGAACAGTATGAAATCAACAATGTAGAGCAAGCCACCGGTATGGAAATCCAGGAGCTGATGAGGGTTACAGGTGAGATTCAGGACTATCTGTTCGGCAATAGAGACGACTTCAATATAACAGGCGTGATAAACTCCGTCGAGGGTGAGATCTTCAATGAAAGGGAGATCGTACACATGGAGGATGTCAGGGTGCTCTTTGACAGGGGGATAATTTTAAGAAACGCCGGTGCAGTGCTTCTTTTATTTATTCTTGCATATGGGGCATTTACCGGGAAGAAGTGGCTGCTAAAAAGCCTGCTGTATGCCGCAGTATCTTATTTTATCCTGTTGGTGTTGACTGCAGGGCTGCTATTTTACGATTTCAACAGGTATTTCAACCTGTTTCATGAGGTTTTCTTTTCAAACGACTACTGGATTCTCGATCCAAGGGACAGCGTGTTGATAAATATGGTGCCACTAAACTTTTTTATCAACATAGTTAAGAGGATATTGATAATTTCCTCAGGCGCCATGACGGCAATTTTATTATTTTATTGGATCATGCTAAAAAAAGAGGTGACAAATGAAAGACGTTTTAATATTGGGAATTGAAACATCCTGTGATGAGACATCCGCAGCCATCGTAAAAAACGGCAGAGAGGTTCTCTCCAATATAATTTATTCACAAATAGAAATACACCAGCCATTTGGAGGAGTTGTTCCTGAGGTTGCATCTAGAAATCATGTAAAAAAGATATCGTCAATAGTGGATATGGCCTTTAAGGAAGCAGGTATTGGATACAGTGACATAGACGCAGTTGCGGCCACCTACGGGCCGGGTTTGGTAGGGAGCCTGCTAGTGGGACTATCCTTCGGGAAGTCTTTTGCCTATGCTGCTAAAAAGCCTCTTGTAGGAATCAATCACATAGACGGTCATATCAGCGCCAACTATATCGGAAATGAAAGCGTAAAGCCTCCCTTTGTAACTTTGGTTGCTTCGGGAGGACATTCACATCTGATATACGTCAAAGATTACGACAGCTACGATGTACTAGGTCAGACGAGGGACGATGCGGCAGGTGAAGCTTTTGACAAGATAGCAAGGACTCTGGGTCTTGGTTACCCTGGAGGACCTGCAATAGACAAGGCAGCACTTGAAGGGGATCCTGATTTTGTACAGTTTCCAAGAGCATACCTGGAAGATGACAGCTATGACTTTAGCTTCAGTGGTTTAAAGTCTGCGGTGCTAAACTATCTGAACGGCATGAAGATGAAAAACATTAAATACAGACCAGAAGACGTCGCAGCAAGCTTTCAAATGGCTGTGGTAGAGGTTTTGACAGAGAAGACTATTAAGGCCGCGCTGGATTATAAGACTGATAGGGTTTGTTTGTCAGGGGGGGTTGCATGCAACAGCCTGCTTAGAAAAATGATGAGGGAAAAGTGTGACGCCCATGGTATCGCTCTTGATTATCCTGCCCCCAGTTTGTGTACAGATAATGCTGCCATGATAGCAGGAGCCGGTTATCACAAATACCAAAAAGGAGTTTTTGCCCCTGAAAATTTAACGGCAAAACCAAATCTTAAAATTGGGTGAGGGAGCATGAAAAGTTGTCTACACCCTGTTTGTAAACAGAATGTAAACGGACAGTAAAATGTGGATAAGTCTTTGAAAGGTCGAGAAATCAAGGTGGATAACTGGATGTTCTGTGGACAAGTAGGTGGATAACTGTGGAAAATGTTAATAACTCCATTGAAAACACTGAAAAAATTTAAGAATACTTAAAAGTGAAACCTTTAAAAATCAAGGGTTTTTGATGTCAAGAAAAACTTTATTGCAAATTAAATCAAAAAACAACCTGTGAATGGGCTTTTAAATGTTTGATAGGCAGCGGATGATGGTATATATAAATAGGTATAGTTTAAATTTAAGGAGGGCAATAATATGTTAAGCAAGAAACTTATTGATGAAATCAATGAACAAATAAAGTATGAATTCTTTTCGGCGCATTTGTATCTATCCATGGCTTCCTTCTGCTCGGAAAATGACCTGCCTGGTTTTGAAACCTGGTTCATAGCTCAAGCTGATGAAGAAAGATTCCATGCGATGAAATTCTACGGATTCTTAAACAGCAGAGGAGAAAAAGCGGTCTTAAAAGGCTTTGACGATCCAAAGGCTGATTTTGACGATATCGTAGACGTTTTTGCATATTCACTGGAGCACGAAAAATTCGTTTCCTCCAGAATATACCATTTAATGGATATAGCCCAGGAAGAAAAAGAATATGCCACCATAAGCCTTCTGAACTGGTTCGTAGACGAACAAGTAGAAGAAGAGGAGAGCTTCAGCACTTTACTGGCTCAGCTTAAAAAGATCAAGGGAAATCCTCAAGGTCTTCATATGTTGGACAGGGAACTAGGCTCAAGAGTCTTCACCCCTCCTGCAGCAGAGTAAGATAAATGAAACAATCCGGATCTTAAGATTCGGATTGTTATTTTTTTATGAACTTTCCTCAATTTCCATTTGTTTTACTGTCCAATCATCCATAAGCAGGGATAACTGTGATTTAGCAGATTCATAGTCCGAATTTATTTTGCAGGAATAGTCATAATCGTCGTAAAAGCCGTCAGAGCAAATGATTTTTTCCAGTTTAGAAATCTCTTCTTCCTTTACAATTATAGATTCTTCCAACCTGCTTATCTCTTTTTTAAGTGCTGCAAGCTCTTTTTTCTGCTTATTTTTAAGTTTTTTTTCCTGAACGATTTCAGTCTTTGTCTTCTCTGGCTGGCTGTTTTTTAAATCTTCAAGCATTTTTGCTTCCTGAGTCTTTTGGATGTAGTAGTCGTAGTTGCCCTCGTAAATCTCCAGATGGTTGTCCTTGAGCACAAATAGCCTGTTTACCGTCTTGTTTAAGAAGTATCTATCGTGAGAGACTATGAATAAGGTGCCGGTATAGTCAGATAAGGCGTTTTCCAGTACATCCACCGTAGGCATGTCAAGGTGGTTCGTAGGCTCATCCATGATAATGAAGTTGGCATCAGAGAGCATAGTCCTCGCAAGTGATACTCTGCTTAGCTCTCCTCCGGAGAGGACGTTTAGGGGCTTGAACGCGTCATCCCCATAAAACTTGAAATAAGATAGTATGTTGCGTATTTCACCTTCGTTTGCTTTGGGCCTGCAGTTCCATACCTCGTCCAATACCGTTGAATCCGGATCAAGTCCTGCATTATCTTGTCTAAAAAATGCGGGGATCACTTTTTGGCCCCAGTTGACTTGGCCACGATCTTGAGATAAATCTCCGTTGATTATTTTAAGCATTGTGCTCTTGCCGCTTCCATTGGCGCCTATGATGCCTATCCTGTCTCCTCGGAATACATTGAAGCTGATGGAATTGAACAGGTTGGAATCATAGCTCTTTGCCAGGTCATCCACTTCAAGCACAAGCTTAGAGCTTTGGATCTTAGGTTCAAATTTCATTGATACCTTGCGATTGTCGATAAACGGCTTGTCGCTTTTAGGCATCTTGTCCAGCATCTTTTCACGGCTGCGAGCTCTTTTAATGCTCTTCTCCCTGTTGAACTGCCTGAACTGCTTTATTATCTCTTCCTGGCGCTGTATCTCTCTTTGTTCCAGCTTGTATTGATGCAGCTGGCTTTCCAGGTTTTCCTGCTTCCTTCTGACATATTCGCTGAAGTTGCCGTTGTAACGGGTCAAGGTCTTGTTTTCAATTTCGAACACGGTGGTAACAAGTGAATCGAGAAAATACCTATCGTGGGAAATGATTATAAAGGATCCGCTGTAATTTTTAAGGTAGCTTTCAAGCCATTGGATGGTTTCTATGTCCAAAAAGTTGGTTGGCTCGTCCAAAAGAAGAAGCTGCGGGTTGGTGAGGATCATCTTTGCAAGGGATATCCTGGTTTTTTCTCCTCCGCTGAAAGCAGCGACAGGTCTGTCAAACTCTTCCGGAGCAAAGCCGAGTCCAATCAATATTCCACGGGCTCTGCTTTCGTATTCGTAGCCGGACATGTCTTCGAATTTTTCTGTAAGCTGAGCATATTTGTTTAGGAGACTTTCCACATCCCTGTCGTGATTTTTGGATATTTCAACTTCCATCGTCCTCATTTCACGCTCCATGTCGATTATGTGGTCAAATACCGATATGACCTCTTCGTATAACCGGTTGTCTTCATTTAAGCTGGATTCCTGGGAAAGATATCCGATAGACAGATTTTTGGCGTAGTCGATGCTGCCGCTGTCATAGGGGGTTATTCCTGCGATTATCTTGAACAGGGTGCTCTTTCCCGTACCGTTTTTGCCCACTATCCCTATTTTGCTGTTGTCATCTACCATAAAGCTTACATTTTTCAGCACGGTTTCCACGCCGAAGCTTTTTTCTATATTATTAGCACTAACTAGCATGATTTCCTCCAAGTTTGTTTTGCCTTTTTACTATCAATATATTACTATAATATTAGGGAATATTCAATTATACCTTTGTTTGATGGAATTGTATCCCAAGTTTGTATTCGGATTTGAAAAGTTAGTAAAAACACAATAAAATACAAAAACAAAAAATTGACAATAAAAATTCACATTGTTATAATTAAAATTATAGTTTTTATATGTGATCGAAAGGAGTATTGACATGCAGAGAAATTCAATAAAGGTCTCCATGGCTGTCGTTAGAAGGCTGCCTAAATATTATAGATACTTGGGAGATTTAATACACAACGATGTCATGAGAATATCATCAAAAGAACTCGGAAAACTTATGGGCCTTACTGCATCTCAAATACGGCAGGACTTGAATTGCTTTGGGGGATTTGGTCAGCAGGGATACGGTTATAACGTTATAGAGCTTCAAAAGGAAATTGGAAGCATACTGGGGCTTAGCAAATCGTATAACTGTGTTATTGTAGGTGCCGGAAACTTGGGACAGGCAATTGCCAACTATGAAGGATTTAAAAGAGAAGGATTTATTCTTAAAGCTATGTTTGACGTAAATCCGAGGCTTATTGGCAATACGATCAGAGACATCAAGATTCTGGATATTTTAGATCTTGGTGAATACGTAAAGAGCAATGATATACAAATAGGCATTATTTGTGTGCCTAAGGAGCACAGCCAAAGCGTAGCAGACACGCTTATAGAAAACAATGTAAAGGCAATATGGAACTTTGCACCGACAGATGTTTCCGTGCCGGATAATGTAGTAATCGAAAATGTAGCAATAAGCGAAAGCCTTTACACACTTACATATCTAATGAATGAAGACAGTTTAAACATTTAGATTCCTATTGACATCAAATGAAATTGTCTATAGAATGTATATCATAAACAAGTTTATACAAGACAATGACGTCTATTCAAGGAACATAGGATACCTGGGATAGGCGTTTTTTATATTTTTATATTTTACTCAGCTTATGAAACGAAATATAGAGGAGGCGCGTAATATGGCAATTACAAAAGACCAAATTTTACAAAATGCGAAGGATTTGGACGTGGAGTTCATTCACTTGCAGTTTACTGATTTAAACGGAGTTATGAAGAACCTATCCATCAGTTATGAACAGCTGGAAAAAGCATTGGATGGCGAAATCATGTTTGACGGATCATCCATTGATGGGTTTGTGAGAATCGAAGAGTCGGACATGTACCTAAAGCCGGATCTAAACACTTTCGTCGTATTTCCATGGAAGCCTCAGGTAGGCAGGGAAGCAAGGCTGATTTGTGACATCTACAATCCCGACGGCACGCCATTTTCCGGATGTCCGAGAAATATTTTAAAGAAAAAAGTAAAAGAAGCCGAGGATATGGGCTATACCATGTACGTAGGTCCCGAGTGCGAGTTCTTTCTCTTTGAAGTTGATGAAAACAACTATCCTACTCTTAAGACTCACGACAACGCAGGATACTTTGATCTTGCTCCTGTGGACTTGGGAGAGAGTGCCAGAAGGGACATGGTGGTAACCTTAAAGGAGATGGGCTTTGAGATTGAAGCATCCCACCATGAGGTAGCTCCTGGACAACACGAGATAGACTTTAAATATGCAGACGCTCTAGAGGCGGCAGATGACATCATGACATTTAAAATGGTGGTAAGGGTTATCGCTCAAAGACATGGATTGCACGCCACTTTCATGCCGAAGCCGATTTTTGGAATCAACGGCTCTGGGATGCACCTTAACCAGTCACTTTTCAAGGACGGAAAGAACGCATTTTATGATCCCGATGGGCCTTACGAGTTAAGCGACACAGCATACAAGTACATTGCAGGACTTATTAAGCATGCCAGAGGTATGGCAGCGCTTACCAATCCAACTGTAAATTCGTACAAAAGACTAGTTCCCGGTTATGAAGCACCTGTATATATTGCATGGTCGCCGAAGAATAGAAGCCCGCTTATAAGAATCCCTGCAAAACGGGGACCGTCAACCAGGGTGGAAATGAGAAACCCGGATCCGTCGGCAAATCCATACTTGGCTCTGGCTGCAAGCTTGGCTGCAGGTCTTGATGGTGTCAAGAACGACCTTGAGGCGCCGCCTCCGGTATTTTCAAATGTATATGAAATGGGCCTTAAGGAAAAAGAAGAACAGGGTATAGATTCTCTACCCGGCACTTTAAAAGAGGCCATTCAAGAGCTTCAGGCTGATGAGCTTCTCATGGAGACCTTAGGGCCACATGCGCAAGTTAAATACATCGAAAACAAGATGCAGGAGTGGGACAGCTACAGAACCAAGGTAAGCCAGTGGGAGCTTGATATGTACCTGACAACCATCTAAGCAAAAAAGCCGACTAATCATCGGCTTTTTCCATTTCGAAAGGAAATCTCCTTTCTCGGATGATATCTAAAAGTGAATTGATCTTTTCCTGGGTCCTTGTGGCCCCTGTGATTGAATCCAAGGGGGCGATCGAATCGTTTTGAATTATCTGATTGGTGTATAAACCGAACATTTCCCCAATAGACATCCCATAGTGCTGCTGGTATACTTCATCAAGATCCTCCATATCCTCCTTGGGCTCGTCGTTTTGGTTCATCTCGGTATACTGAACATCGATAATTACGTTGTTGACATATGTTATTGAAATTCTGCCCTTGTAGCCGTTGCTGTCGTACTCTCCGGCTTCATAGTAGATATCATCCATGGATATCAAAGAAGGATCGGTTAAGCCTCTCCTGGCGCTTAGGATTATGCTGTCTGAGAGTCTCTTGAAATAATTTCGCATGTCGGGAAAATCCCCGGTAGAAGGCAGGCTGTTAGTGCTCTGGTTTTTTATAAGGTTGGTGTAAAGGCGCAGATATAAGGCTTGGAGGTCTAGGTTGTGTTCTTCCTTGAAGGCTTCGAAATATTCAGCGTCGGATATTTTGTCCTTTCCATCCAAAGAAACCTCACGGTAATTTACCCGAGTGATGAGACCTTCTTTTACAGTGACAGTCATTTCAGGACGATAACCTTCGTTGTTGCCGTGCTCGAAGGAAGCAAAGTACTCTCCATCAGTCAGGACTGCAGACTGTTCAGGGAAAGGTATCTGGCCTTCGCTGTCATTTACATAGTCTTTTGAGCATGCTGAGAGCAATAATAATGGAATTAAAAGGATTAAAAAAAATTTTTTGGTCATAAATAACACTCCAAATATTTATTTTAGTAGATGAATGCTTTATAATAGAAGAAATTATATTAATTATAACATAAATAGGCAGGTAAAAAATATGATAATGGGTACTGTGATAATAGGTCTAACCAATAAAAAAACAGAGACTGCCGTTTTGGGCTTGATGAAAAAAAACGGTTTTCAAACGATAGAATTCGAAGAAGGCAATGCCTTGATTCGCGCTGCAAGATCGAGGAATGTAGATCTGATCATAATAGACGAAGAAATCAAAGGGTTCAGGACGTTAGATATTGTAAATACCGTTTACGCTGAAAAAATCTGCCCGGTCATACTCGTTACTAGCCAGCCAAGGGCGGACTTTACAGATTGGATTGAAAAGGGATGGATATTTAACTTTATAAACCAAGGAGTTGAGTCAAGCGAGCTCAATAAAATGGTAAAAGGGGCGATGATATTTGGTAAAAAGCTTGTAAGCCTTGAAAGCGAAATATTAAAGCTGAAGAAGACCCTTGCAGACAGAAAGACAATAGAAAGAGCCAAAGGAATAATCATGGAGATGAAGCACTGTTCTGAGGAAGATGCCTACAAATATCTAAGAAACACCAGCATGGAAAAGAAGGTAACTATAGAAAACCTGGCTAAAGCTATAATAAATAAATTTACAAAATAGAAAATGCCCTGATGGGCATTTTCTATTTTATGATCAAGGCAAGGTCAGTATTTTTCGTATTTTAAATCAGTCAGCTTCAAAAATGCCATTGCAGTTATCAAACCACATGGAATCAGTGGGATAAACTGCTTTAAAGCAAACCAAATGTACTCTTGATCGAAACTGATGTTGGGGATGTAAAATATCAGCTTGAAAATATTGATTGCCATGAACCAGATGCATATGAAATAATTTATTAAGACGCTGTCTTTTTGCATCCTGATCATCCAAATGCTTATGGCAAGTACCAATAGAGTCAGGATAAGTTGAACAAAGAATTCCACAACGGATGCGGTCTCGAGGGGAAGCTCCAGAAAGCTGTGAGTGTTATCAGCTATGAAATACTGCAAAAATTCAGCTGCATTCAACAGGGTGCTTGCTACGAGCAAAAAAATCAACAGAAGGCCATTTGTTATTGTTTTTAGGGTATTTTGAACGAACATCTTGAAACTCCTTTGTGAAAGTATTATGCTATGAAATATCAGCTTAATTATAACATAAGTTTTAGAAGTGTTGTTAAATTACATTCTCACGAGTGGGGGAAATACATTGTTAAAGGATTTTTCAGTAATAAATAATGAAATCCAAGCCAAGATAACTGAATTCGACCTGGTGCAGACTTTTGAGTGCGGACAGTGCTTCAGGTGGAATAAAGTTTACGAAAACGGGTATTTGGGAGTTTCAAGGGGCAGGGTACTTGAAATTGAACAGAAAGGTGACAGGTTCATATTCAGAGGCACGGACAGGGACGCCTTCGAGAATTATTGGATGGATTATCTTGACCTTAGGCGAGATTACGGAGAGATAATTGAGAAGGTCTCTACAGAAAAAAATATGATTAAAGCTACACAATACGGCAATGGCATTAGGATCTTGCTTCAAGATGAATGGGAAGCCCTGGTCTCCTTTATAATATCCAGCAACAACAATATAAAAAGAATTAAAAAAATAGTGGACGGTCTCTGCAGCATTTTTGGGAACCCGGTGGACTATAAAGGCCAAGTTCTCTTTACGTTTCCGAATCCTGAGGATATCTATGGATCAGGGTGTGATGATTTGGGGGATATAAAATGCGGCTACAGAGCCGGTTACATAATAGATGCAGTGGAAAAAGTGCACTTGGGTGAAGTGGACATAGGCTCCATCAGAAAAACGAATTATCAACAAGGAGCCAAAGAACTCATGAAAATAAAAGGGGTAGGGCCTAAAGTTGCAGATTGCGTCCTGCTCTACGGAGGAGCTAAATACGAAAGCTATCCGGTGGATGTGTGGGTAAAAAGAGTTACGGAAGCCCTTTACCTGAAAAAAGATTCAAAGCCTGATGAAATCAAGAGCATTGCCCGGGAAATGTGGGGGGACTTGGCAGGCTTTGCCCAACAGTATTTGTTTTACTATGCAAGAGAGAATCAATTAGAGACAGGAGAGGTAAAATGACCGGTAATATAGTAAATGCATTGGCCATAATAGCAGGGAGTATCTTTGGAGTTGCCTTTAAAAATAAAATAGCGGACAGATTCAGCGATCTCATGGTGGAGGCCTTGGCAATCAGCATAATGGTCTACGGGGTCAGTCAGGGAATAACCACTCAAAATCCTCTTATATTATTTGCGAGCATAGCGTTGGGAGCACTGATTGGAGAGGCAATTGATATAGAAAAAAAGCTTAACGATCTTGGGGACTTCTTTCAGAGCAGAATGAAAAATTCTGCAAATGTAACTCAGGGATTTGTGACGGCTTCCCTGCTTTTTTGCGTGGGAGCCATGGCGATAATGGGAGGGCTTCAAAGCGGTTTGCAGGGAAATCACGAGATTTTATTTGCAAAGTCATTTCTCGATGGGATAATGTCGGTGATTTTTGCATCCGCCATGGGTATTGGCGTTGTGCTTTCGGCTATATCCGTCTTCGTTTATCAGGGGACTATAATATTGCTGTCGGGTCTCATCAAGCCCTTTTTGGCTCAGGAAGTGATAGTGGAAATGACTGCAGTAGGAGGAGTTTTAATTTTTGGCATAGGGATAAACATGCTCAAAATCAAGAGGCTGAAGCTCGGCAATATGCTGCCTGCGGTTTTCGTGCCGGTGTTAATTGGTTTTTTTATGAATTTGATTTGAAATTAAGGGAAAATGTCAGCATTTTATGTTGACATTTTTATTTATATTTTGTATCATTATAGATGCAATTAGCACTCAGTCTCAATGAGTGCTAACAATAAAAAAAGAAACTTTATCGTACAAGGAGGTTATTAGAGCATGTTGAAACCATTGGGAGACAGAGTTGTTCTTAAAGTCAAAGAAGAAGAGGCTACTACTGCAAGCGGAATCGTATTACCTGGAAGTGCAAAGGAAAAGCCACAGGAAGGTGAAGTTATCGCAGTTGGAAGCGGTGAAGTTTTAGACGGAAAAAAGGTAGCATTGGAAGTTAAAGTCGGCGACAAGGTAGTATTTTCCAAGTACTCCGGAACTGAATTCAAAGTTGACGGAGAAGAATACCTGATAGTGCGTCAGAACGATATTTTAGCGATAGTAGAATAAGCACATTGAATACAACTTATAGGAGGAAAGATTAATGGCTAAGGATTTAAAATTTTCTAGCGATGCAAGAACCGCACTGGTCAACGGCGTGGACAAGCTTGCTGATACTGTAAAAATCACTTTGGGACCAAAGGGAAGAAATGTAGTTTTATCTAGAAGCTTTGGCTCACCTATCATAACAAATGACGGTGTTACAATTGCAAAAGAGATCGAGCTTGAAGACCAGTTTGAAAATATGGGAGCTCAGCTTGTAAAGGAAGTTGCAACAAAGACTAACGACGTTGCAGGTGACGGTACTACTACTGCTACCCTTCTTGCTCAGGCGATCATCAGAGAGGGACTTAAAAACCTTGCGGCCGGAGCAAACCCTATGGGACTTAAAAAAGGCATCGAACAAGCTGTCACCGTAGTTGTGGACGAGCTTAAGACTAAGAGCAAAAAAGTTGAGAATAAAGAAGAAATCACACAGGTAGCTTCTATTTCAGCTGCTGACAGAACTATCGGACAATTGATTTCAGATGCTATGGAAAAGGTAGGCAACGACGGTGTCATCACTGTTGAAGAAGGCAAGTCTATGGACACTGAGCTTGAATTCACAGAAGGAATGCAATTTGACAGAGGATACCTTTCTTCTTACATGGTAACAGATACTGATAAAATGGAAGCTGTCCTTGACAACCCTTACATTTTGGTTACGGATAAAAAGATCAACAACATTCAGGAAATCCTTCCTATCTTAGAGCAGATCGTACAGCAAGGCGGAAAGCTTCTTATAATCGCTGAAGATGTAGAGGGAGAAGCTCTTGCTACATTAGTGGTAAACAAATTAAGAGGAACTTTCAACTGCGTAGCGGTTAAAGCTCCAGGATTTGGGGACAGAAGAAAAGCAATGCTTTCTGACATCGCAGCAGTAACAGGCGCTGAGGTTATTTCAGACGAGCTGGGACTTGAGCTTAAGAACGTGACTGTAGAGCAGCTTGGTAGAGCAAGACAGATCAAAGTCGACAAGGAAAACACCATCATCGTTGAAGGTGAAGGACAAAGAGAAGCGGTTGAAGAAAGAATCAACCAGATCAGAAAGCAGATTCCGGAAACCGATTCTGAGTATGATAGAGAAAAGCTTCAGGAAAGACTGGCAAAGCTTGCTGGCGGAGTTGCAGTAATCAAGGTTGGTGCTGCTACTGAAACTGAGCTTAAGGAAAGAAAATACAGGATTGAAGATGCCCTTAACGCAACAAGAGCTGCTGTGGAAGAAGGCGTGGTAAGCGGTGGAGGTACAGCCTACATCAATACGATAAAACCTTTGGAAGCACTTTTAGAGACTCTTGAAGGAGACGAAAAGACAGGCGCATCCATCATAAGAAGAGCTATCGAAGAGCCAATCAGACAAATCGCTGCAAATGCAGGTTTGGAAGGTTCTGTAGTAGTCGAGAACCTAAAGAACAAAGAAGAGGGAATGGGCTTTGACGCTGCCAACGGTCAGTATGTTGACATGTTCCAGGCAGGCATCATCGATCCTACTAAGGTTTCCCGTTCTGCGATTCAAAACGCGGCAAGCGTTTCTGCAATGTTCCTTACAACTGAGGTTGCTGTTGTGGAGATTGCTAAAGACGAACCGGCTATGCCAGGCGGCATGGGCGGCGGAATGCCAATGATGTAACATAACTACCCTGTACTAGAAATGGTACAGGGTTTTTTATTGTTAATACAGCTGTATTGACAGATGTCATGCCTTGGTATAAAATTTACAGATGGAATTATTCAATTAAATTTTATTTGAGGAGCTGGAGATGGGAAAGATAAATGATTTTTTAGCTAAGAAAGATATACGGTTCACAGTCAAAAGATATCTTATTGACACTTTGGGATTTATGGCCTATGCCTTGTTTGCCACTCTTATAATCGGCAGCATATTAAACCAGATTGGCGTAGTTCTTAAGATAGCTTTCTTAACAGAAGTAGTGTGGCCGGCGGCCAGGGCGATGACTGCACCGGCAATTGCAGTTGCTGTAGCATACGCGCTAAAGGCTCCCCCTCTTGTAATATTTGCATCTGCCATCAACGGAATGATCGGTGGAGACCCGGTATCTGCACTGTTAGCGGGAATAGTCGGTGCTGAATTCGGAAAGCTTGTTTCAAAGGAAACTAAGGTGGACATAATAATAACGCCTGCAACAACTATTATAACCGGCGGAATGGCCGCATTTTTCGTAGGTCCTGTGATAGCCGCGTTTATGACAGGATTCGGTCAGGTAATCATGTGGGCAACTGAGCAGCAGCCCATACCGATGGGGATTATCGTTTCTGTCCTGATGGGCATCGCCCTAACCCTTCCAATCAGTTCTGCAGCAATAGGTTTGATGCTGTCATTAAGCGGACTGGCTGCAGGCGCGGCGACAGTAGGTTGTGCCTGCCAGATGGTAGGCTTTGGGGTAATGAGCTACAAGGAAAATAAAATGGGTGGATTGTTGGCTCAGGGAATAGGCACTTCCATGCTTCAGATGCCCAACATAGTTAAAAATCCCAAGGTGTGGATACCGCCCATCATCTCATCCGCAATCCTAGGTCCTGTGGCTACAGTCTTTTTTAAGATGGAAAACGTGCCATATGGATCAGGTATGGGTACAAGCGGTTTTGTAGGCCAGTTTGGAACTTTAGAGGCAATGGGGGGAACGGGCTTTGTTTGGATGGGAATCATACTGCTCCACTTCTTGCTGCCAGCTATTATTACCCTATCGGTATCTGAGCTCTTAAGAAAAATGAACTGGATCAAAGATGGTGATTTAAAACTTCAGATATAATTTCCAGGACCTTCACATATATGGAAGGTCCTTTGTTCATAGGGAATTTTCAGAATATTCATTTATATTGATTCTTATTGACAAATAAATTGAACAATACTATACTTATAAAAATATCATAAACCAATCGCAGCTATCTTATATAAAATCAGGGATATGGCCTGGAAGTCTCTACCGAAAAACCGTAAATTTTTCGACTATAAGCTAGGGTATTTCACAATATCTTAAGACAAGTAGAAAGAGCTATTTGTCTTTTTTGCAATCAAAATGACTGTTTTCATAAAAGCAAGCATTGCTTTTCAAAACGCTGCATAACGTGCGTACGCACATTTAATTAAAATAGGAGGGAAAAAATGAGTAAAATGATTAGAGAAGGGTTGACCTTCGACGACGTGCTTTTAGTGCCTTCAAAATCCGAAATTCTGCCTCATCAGGTGGAAATAGGCACAGTTTTGACAAAAAAAATCAAGCTTAACATTCCAATAGCCAGTGCAGGCATGGATACTGTTACTGAAGCTAAGCTTGCAATAGCAATTGCAAGACAGGGTGGAATTGGAATAATCCACAAGAACATGGATATCAAAGACCAGGCAATGGAAGTTGACAAGGTTAAAAGAAGCGAACACGGCGTAATCGTAGATCCTTTCTTTTTAAGTCCGGAACATATAATAGGAGACGCTCTTGAGCTAATGGAAAGATACCATATTTCCGGCGTGCCTATAACAGAAGAAGGTAAGCTTGTTGGAATCATAACCAACAGGGACCTTAGATTTGAAAATGACCCTTTAAAGAAAATAAAAGACGCAATGACAAAAGAAGACCTTGTTGTAGCCCCTGAGGGAACTACCCTTGAGGAAGCTGAAAAAATCTTGAAGCGTCATAAAATCGAGAAGCTTCCTATAGTAGATGACAACTTCTACTTAAAAGGCTTGATAACAATTAAGGACATCGAAAAGGCAATCAAGTATCCTAACTCTGCAAAGGACAGCAACGGCAGGCTGATTGTAGGTGCAGCGGTAGGAGTCAGCAAGGATAGCCTTGAAAGAGCAAAGGCCCTTATAGAGGCAAATGCAGACGTCATCGTGCTGGATACTGCTCACGGACACTCAGTGGGCGTGGTGGAGATGGTAAGAACGATTAAAACCAAATTCCCGGATACCCAGCTTATCGCAGGAAACATCGCAACCGCTTCTGCAGCAAGAGACTTGATAGAAGCGGGAGTCGACGCAATAAAAGTGGGCATCGGACCGGGATCTATATGCACCACGAGAGTAATAGCAGGTATCGGAGTTCCCCAGATTACAGCTATTATGGACTGTGCCGAAGTTGCTAAGGAATACGGAGTGCCGGTTATTGCAGACGGAGGAATCAAGTTCTCAGGGGATGTGGTAAAAGCCATAGCCGCAGGAGCCGACTGTGTGATGATAGGCGGACTTTTTGCCGGAACCGAGGAAAGCCCCGGAGAGATGATGATCTACCAGGGAAGAAGCTTTAAAGCGTACAGAGGCATGGGCTCGGAGGCTGCCATGAAGCAAGGCAGCTCGGACAGGTACTTCCAGGAAGGCCAAAGAAAGCTGGTTCCTGAAGGCGTGGAGGGCAAAGTGCCTTACAAAGGGCCTTTGGCGGACAGCATATTCCAGATGATCGGCGGATTAAGAGCCGGCATGGGATACTGCGGAGTCAAAAACATCAATGAGCTTAAGGAAAATACAGAGTTTATAAAAATAACAAGCGCAGGTTTGAAGGAAAGCCATCCTCACGATGTCTCCATAGTAAAAGAGCCTTCTAACTACAGCAGCGCCAATTATTGATGCGGGAGGAAAAATGGAAAATCACGAACTGGTAATAGTGCTGGATTTCGGAGGGCAATACAATCAATTGATTGCAAGAAGGGTCAGAGAAGAGAAGGTTTTCTGCGAGATCCTGCCTTACGACACATCCATTGAAAAGATAAAAAAGAAAAACCCCAAGGGCATAATATTTACAGGGGGTCCTTCAAGCGTATATGCTGACAAGGCTCCTGCTTGCGACAAAGAGATATTTGAATTGGGAATACCCGTGCTTGGCATATGCTATGGAGCTCAGCTTATGGCAAACATACTTGGCGGATTCGTAGCAAGACCGGATATCAGAGAATACGGGAAAAAAGAGCTTCATATCCTTAAAGAAAGCAAGATTCTTAAGGGTGTTGGGGAAAGCTCCATCTGCTGGATGAGCCACACAGACTACATTAAGGATGTCCCACAGGGCTTTGCAGTTACTGCAAAGACGGAAACCTGTCCTGTAGCGGCTATGGAAAACGAAGAAAAGCGTCTATATGCAGTTCAGTTCCACCCGGAAGTAGAGCATACCCAATTTGGAAGACAGATTTTATCTAACTTCTTATATGACATCTGCGGCTGCTCCGGTGAGTGGACAATGGCAAACTTCGCCCAGGAAGAGATTCAAAAGGTTAAGGAACTTGTTGGAGACAAAAAAGTACTGTGCGCGTTAAGCGGCGGGGTAGACTCTTCCGTTGCATCCGTACTCGTACACAAAGCCATAGGGGACAATCTTCACTGCATCTTTGTAGACCACGGTCTTCTCAGAAAAGACGAAGGAGACCAGGTGGAAAAGATATTTAAAGAGCGTTTCCACATGAACTTCATCAGGGTAAATGCCCAGGAAAGATTTTTAAATAAGCTTAAAGGTGTATCAGATCCTGAGACGAAGAGAAAGATTATCGGAGAAGAGTTCATCAGGGTATTTGAAGAGGAAGCCCAGAAGCTTGAAGGAATAGACTATCTTCTCCAGGGAACAATTTATCCCGATGTAATAGAAAGCGGAACTAAAGACGCGGCTGTAATAAAAAGCCACCACAACGTTGGAGGACTGCCTGAAGACCTTGGCTTTGAGCTTATAGAGCCTCTTAGAGACCTGTTTAAAGACGAAGTTAGAGCCGTAGGAGAAGAGATAGGCATACCTAAAGACCTTGTATGGAGACAGCCTTTCCCGGGACCGGGCCTTGCAATAAGGATAATGGGAGAGATAACCCAGGAAAAGCTCGATATCTTAAAGGAAGCAGACTTCGTATTTAGAGACGAGATCAAAAAATCAGGCCTAGATCAAGAGATCTGGCAGTACTTTGCAGTGCTTCCCGGCAATAGAAGCGTTGGGGTCATGGGCGATGAGAGAACCTACGACTACACCATCGGACTAAGGGCTGTAACAAGCACCGACGGAATGACCAGCGACTGGGCAAGAATTCCACATGACGTATTGGAGAGAATTTCTACCAGGATAGTTAACGAGGTAAGCCACGTTAACCGTATAGTTTATGACGTAACGAGCAAGCCGCCAAGCACTATCGAGTGGGAGTAATGAAAACGTAGGCAAATCAAGGATTAAGAGTTTTAAGGTGTTTTAGAGGTTAGGAATTTTCATGCCACCTCTAAGACACTTTTTTTATTGAATTTTAGGAGGCTATGAAGAACGGATGTTACTTTAAAGGTAATTACATATTTATCGTATAGATTCAAGAAAAAGTTTAATGATGTAAATAACGTGTTGTAATTAGAGACTGAAGATGGGATAATAAGGATAAAGTTGAAAAAACGCATTTTGAGAACAAGATGACGCATAAAGCAGGTGAATTGCATTGAAAACAAATCTACCCATAGGAATCTATGAGCAAGTTATAAATGGATATATCCATCAAGAGCTGGAAAAACTAGCTCATAATCCTAAATTTTATATCGATAAAAGCTATATAAATGCGGTAACATCCCAGGATATGCTAGCTAATTACTTGGCAAAAATTCTTAGAGAAGTATTTACAGCTCTTGATCACAAAAACCATAAAATTGAAGACAGGTTAAGCTTGGCTAATGAGTTGATTCGTTATATGGCGAATTTTTTGTCTCAACAGAAAAGTCCTGATGTGGATTTAATTAAGCGGCTAGATAATTATTGGATCCAAAAAGAGGGTGAGATGCTTTTGGCTATTGCTGAAAGGAAAGCTGAGCATCTAGTTAATAAATCAAAAATGGAGTTAGTAAGACCTTCCACAAGTGTGGCAACTCAGAGTTTATTTACAGGTGCTGCTCATGAACCAAGAATGGAATCAGAAATCCGCAAGGAAATAGTTAGTTGCGAGCGCATTGACTGGTTGATATCTTTTGTAAAGTGGACAGGGTTGAGATTGGTTATGGATGAACTTAAGGAATTTACGGAACAAGGTGGAAAACTAAGGGTGATAACAACTTCATATATAGGAGCTACAGACTATAAAGCGGTTGATTGGTTGTCTAAGCTTTGCAATACTGAAATAAAGATCTCTTACGATACTGAAAGAACTCGACTTCATGCAAAAACATATGTTTTTTGGAGAAATACAGGATTTAGCACGGCATATATTGGATCATCAAATTTATCTGAAAGTGCCATGACTAGTGGTCTAGAGTGGAACGTAAAACTTTCAGAATATGACTCTAAACCTGCTATGCAAAAAATTGAGGCAACATTTGAGACGTATTGGAATAGCCCTGAATTTATGATCTTTAACCGCGAAACAGACGAAAACAGACTAAAAACCGCACTGTTAAAGGGAAAAGGAATCGAATCAAATGGTAATTCTGCAATGGATGTTCACTATTTTGATATATCACCACATCATTACCAACAGGAAATTCTAGATAAGCTAGAAGCCGAGCGACAGGTGCACGGCAATTTCAGAAACCTAGTAATTTCTGCCACTGGTACAGGCAAAACCGTGATTTCAGCATTTGATTACAAACGTTTTAATAAAGAAAATCAAAGAGCCAGGTTGCTATTTGTAGCCCACAGAAAAGAAATATTATCTCAGAGCTTGCAGTGCTTCAGAAATATATTAAAGCAGCCTAATTTTGGCGGTTTACTGGTTGATGGAATAAGACCTGAAAGCATAGAGCACGTTTTTGTATCAATCCAGTCTGTTAATTCGACAAAGTTTATTGAAACATTACCAGAGGATTATTATGACTTTATCATAGTAGATGAATTTCACCATGCGGCAGCACCATCCTACCAAGATCTGCTGAGGCACTTTAAGCCTAAGATACTCTTGGGTTTGACTGCAACACCTGAGAGAACAGATGGTCAGAGTATCTTTGACTACTTTGATAGTCCGGATGCAATTCAGCTGAGGTTGACCGAAGCTATCGAAAGAAAACTATTAAGTCCATTTCATTATTTTGGTGTAACTGACAGCATAGACTTTCGACATGTGAGATGGCAAGCAGGAAAGTATAATATGGAGGATTTAGAAAACCTAATAGTCTTAAGCGAACGAAGTGCCAAAATCCGCGCAGAACAAATAAAAATGGCAATAGGAAATTACGCCTTAGATTGGGCAGAAATTATAGGTATCGGATTTTGTGTCACAAAAAAACATGCTGAGTTTATGGCTAACTTTTTTAATGATTCAGGGATTCCTTCAGATTTTTTAACATCAGATTCCGATTTGAAAATAAGAGAAAGCACAAAACAGAGACTTGTATCCAAAGAGATTCACTTTGTGTTTGTAGTAGACCTATACAATGAAGGAGTAGACATACCGGAAGTGAATACCGTTTTGTTTTTAAGACCGACGGAAAGCCTTACAGTTTTTTTACAACAATTAGGAAGGGGACTTCGATTATCAGAAGACAAAGAAGCTCTCACAGTAATTGATTTTGTAGGGCAACAAAGGGCTGAGTATAATTTTGAAGAACGCTTTAGAGCTTTAATGAAACAGACAAAAGGATCTGTCAGTCAAGAAATTAAATCAGGATTTGTCCATGTGCCCAAAGGATGCGCTATATATCTGGAGAAGGTTGCACAAAAAACAGTTTTGAATCATATTTCAAATGCGGTCAACAACAAAAGGCAGGTACTTCGCAAGATAAGAGACTGGCAGGGGAAAGATTCCAAAAATAATTTCTTGGATTTTTTCATTCACTGGAACGTCAGTCCACTTGAGTTGTATAGAATCGATTCGAAAAAAGCTACACTATCTGGACTTTCCAATATGCCCGGTTCAAGCAGGGAACATGATAAAATGCTAAGCAACGGTTATGCGAGGCTTTCTCAAGTCAAGGCTGTGCATTGGTTGAAATGGTTATTGGATAACCTGCCCGATATTTATGCGGAGAGATTTGATTTAAGTACTATCAGAACGTCTCATTTGTCCAGTTTATATTTGGATATGCTCTATTACACATTTATGAACGAAGGTATAAATATGCTTGGAAAGGAATTTAATGAAGTTTTAGACATGCTGTTTGGGAAACAGTGTTATTTTGATGAGCTTATGTCGGTTATACAATTCACTTATGATCATCAAGATCAAGTAACGACGCCCATAGCCGAGCTTAATGGAGCACTTGAGCTTCACGGTGTTTATACAATAAATATGGTCCTCTCAGCTCTTGAAAAACACAATTATGAAAGACTGTATCCATTAAGAGAAGGCGTTCTCTACATTAACGAAAAAGAAATGGATGTATTATTTGTAACTTTAAACAAGAGTGAGTCTGACTATAGTGAAACTACTTTATATGATGACTATGCTATTAATGAAAAATTATTTCACTGGCAAAGCCAAAGTAGAACTACGGTTGAATCGACTACTGGTCAGCGTTATATTTCTCAGAAGAAAAGTGGGCGAAAAGTCTTGATGTTTGCTAGAAGTTATAAGAAGCAAAAGGACTATACATGCTTATATACTTGTTTAGGATTTGCCGATTATGTACGGCATGAAGGATCAGCTCCAATTAATATTATTTGGGAGCTTAGAAATCGGATGCCGGCAAAATTATTGGAACTAGCCAGTAAAGCAGAATAAGAGAGAAAGCAACAGGGACGGTTCCTGTTGCTTTCTAAATTTTAATATGTTGATTTCCACTTGAGGTGAATAAGATGCCAAGATTAGTTAGAAAAGCTAGCCCCACAAGTATGATGAGAGGAATAAATAAAGATAAGATTTTCAACGAGTACAGGGATAAGATATTCTTTGAAGAACTAATGGGGACCCTTTTAAAAGAAAGTGAAGTGCAAATAAGGGTAAGGGTAAAAAGGGACACTTCCCAACCAACCGTCAAAACTGACATTAGATTTGAGAAGTGTCCCTGTCGAGTCTTTTTCAAAGCTCATGACAACCATCTTAACATATCGAGGGCTACTACGAGGAAAGCATATCACCACAATCAGGAGTTTAGTCACAACTTTTCTGGACGTTGATGAAAATTAACAACAGAAACTTAAATTAGAAATTTATTTTCCAAAAATAGAGATTTAGCTATTAAATATGGTAAAATACACTTATATAATATAAATAAGTGCGATGATACAAAAGTTAAGTTTGACTTCAAGGGGGGGGAACTTGATATCTGAGATGGCTAGAAGCTTGTGGGCAAAAAAAAGTAAAGATCAAGAATTGATGTGGCTTCCATTAGTATATCATATGAAAGATGCAGCCATGATGGCAAAAAAAATATGGAATCTATGGATTCCAGAGGGTGTAATAGAAGTTATAAATGATGGTATTGCAGATAAATCTGAGGCAGAAAAGCTTTTTGTTTTTTTATCGGCGGTTCATGATTTAGGAAAAGCGACTCCTGTTTTTCAAGCGAAATCTAATTTGCTGCATAGTGAATTAGAATCATTTATTTTCAATCAAATATATGATTCAGGGCTACCTATAAAACCCTCAGCATATTTTAAAAGAGCAATAAAAACACCACATGCATTAGCAACATATAAATTATTAGAGCAATTTGGTTGTAACACAAGCATATCGTCCGTAGCAGGCTCTCATCACGGTAAACCACCTGAAAACGAGATATTAATAAATAGTGGAGTTGGAATATATGCTGAAAACTTCCATTTAGGAAAAGAAGGTTATAGACAATGGACTAACGTTCAACAAGAATTGATTGAATATTCACTTGAATTAGCAGGGTTTTCATCAATAAAAGAACTACCAAGTCCTCAAATGTCAGCGCAAGTATTGCTAAGTGGGTTGATTATAATGGTAGATTGGATTGTTAGCAATGAAAAATATTTTCCACTAATAAGAATTGATGAGTTGGATGATTATAATGCTCGCTCAAGAATTGAATATGCTTGGGATACATTGTTGTTAACTGATCCATGGAGAGTTGGTAGCAAATGGATTCAAACAGACTTTTTTCAACAACGTTTTGATTTTATGCCTAATGAACTTCAAGCAACTGTTTTAAACGAATCAAAGAAGATAGAATCTCCTGGGATCATGATAATAGAAGCTCCAATGGGTGTAGGGAAAACAGAAGCAGCACTTGTTGCTGCAGAGATATTTGCATCAAAAAGTAAAAGAAAAGGAGTTTTTTTTGCGCTTCCAACTCAATCAACTTCAGATGGGATTTTTCCTCGGATATTAAAATGGGTAGAAAAACTTGATTGTGATGACTTTCAGTCACTTCGTTTAATGCATGGTAAAGCTGAATTTAACGAATTATATCAAAAGATTAGAGAAAATGAGAACGATAGCAGCAGTGTGTTTGTTCATGAATGGTATGAAGGACGAAAAAAAAATATGCTTGACGACTTTGCTGTAGGTACTATCGATCAGCTACTCCTGGCAGCCTTGAAGCAAAAGCATGTGATGTTGAGGCATCTGGGTTTAGCAAATAAAGTTGTAATAATTGATGAGTGTCATGCCTATGATGCGTACATGTGTCAGTATCTATCAAGAGCTTTGAACTGGTTGGGAGCATATAGAGTCCCTGTAATTGTTCTATCTGCTACGCTAACTACAGATAAGCGAAGAGAAGTTATCGATGCATACTTAAATAAGGCCTCCTATAAAAAAAATCAGTCAGATCCATTAAATAGAGGTAATATTAAGGATAGTAGTTTGCCTGAGTGGAGTACAAGTTTTAATTACCCAATTATAACATACACAGAAGGAAATAATGTTTCCCAAATAGATGTTGGCATAGACCAAAAATCAAAAACCGTTCAAGTGGACTATCTGTCAGACAATGATCTTTTTAAAAAGCTGAACGACCTGATATCGGATGGAGGTTGTGCAGGTATAATTGTAAACACAGTTAGTAGAGCGCAAAAAATTGCAAAATTGCTGAGTGAAAAGTTCGACGATAATATTGTGAAGCTTTATCATTCTAGGTTTTTAGCGCCTGATCGTGCGGAGAAGGAGAGACTTATTATATCAGAACTTGGGAAACCAAGCAAAGAAAAAGTACGACCTTATAAAAGAATTATCGTCGGGACACAGGTGCTTGAACAGTCTCTTGACATTGATTTTGATGTCTTGATTACTGATATTTCACCGATGGATTTGATTTTACAACGTATTGGTAGATTGCACAGGCACTCGAGAGAGAGACCCGAAAAGTTAAAAGTTGCTCGGTGTTTTTTAACTGGTATTATAGATGGAAAATTTGAAGAAGGTACAGAAAAAGTATATGGTGAATATTTGCTCTTGCGTACACGTGATTGCATTCCTTCAAAAATATTATTACCGGATGATATTTCTCAGTTGGTACAAAAAACATATGCAAAAGAGGGAAGTTTTTTAGAAAAATCTAATTATACAAAGGCGTTTTCAGATTACAAAAAACGAATACAAGATAAAATTCAACGTGCGAACTCTTATAGAATAGATAGACCCTGGGTTGACGGAGATATGAAAAGTTGGCTTCAAACCTATGTAGGCGAAAAAAGTGGTGAAGCTGCGGTCCGTGATGGAGATGAATCTATTGAGGTGTTGGTTGTTCAAAAAGACAGCTCAGGTAGGATTCGATATTTACCATGGATTGAAAATGGTCGTGAATTACCGAAGTATGAAGTTTTAGATAAGTATTCAGCTCAAGTATTGGCACGTTGCAGAATTAGATTACCATCTGTATTGTGTGCACCATGGAATATTGATAAAACCATTGAAGAACTTGAGTTATTGGCTCAAAATGAGTTTCTAGAGTGGTTATATTCACCATGGCTCTCAGGGGAATTGTTTTTAGTGCTAGATAGTAGATTGGTAGCTAAAATAGGAGAGTATTTTCTGTTTTACAGTCAAACTTATGGATTGTACTACGAGAAGGAGGAGCGGTTGAATGAAGGAAAAAGAATTTAATTTATTGAATGAACCGTGGATTGCCGTTATAAAACATAATGGTCAGAAGGAAGAAGTGTCTCTTGTGACGGTTTTCGAGCGTGCTCATGAATGGAAAAGATTGGCTGGTGAAATGGATAGTCAAGATATCGCAGTCCTACGATTGTTATTAGCTATACTACATGCAGTTTTTAGTAGATACGATTTAAGTGGCAAGTTTGAACCAATAAAATCCCCAAGTGAAGCACTGTGGAGATGGAAGAGTTTATGGGATAAAAGAACTTTAGATGTGCCAATTATTAATGAATATCTAAATATGTATAGCGATCGTTTTTGGTTGTTTCATCCAGAAGCACCTTTTTATCAAGTGCCAAATTTAGAAAATGCCACGGAATACACTGCTGCAAAACTAAATGGAATCTTATCAGAGAGCAACAATAAATTGCGTTTATTTCCACAAAGGTCAGGTGATGAAAAAACAGCGCTAAGTTATCCAGAAGCAGCGCGATGGCTTTTGTACATAAATTCCTTTGATGATACTTCTGCTAAACCTAAAGAGAAAGGATTGCCTAGCCCTGGTGCTGGATGGCTAGGGAAACTAGGATTGATAATTGCTGTAGGTGATAATTTGTTTGAGACACTACTTCTGAACATGATATTTTTAAAGGATGGATTAAATGAATTGTGGGGGAAAGAATCGCCTATATGGGAAAATCCAGTGAGAACAGGTGAAAGAGTTGAAATATCGATACCTGACAACCCCTCCGAATTGTTAACAATACAATCTAGGCGCTTGCTACTAAAGCGTCTTGATGAAAAAATAATTGGTTTCTCGTTGCTTGGAGGAGAATTTTTCCAAAAAGAGAACGCTTTTGCAGAACAAATGACAGTTTGGAAAAATACAGCTAAAAAAGAATCAGACTCACCTGTATATCAGCCGAAACGACATGATCCAGCACGTCAGATTTGGAGGGATTTTTCTACTATAGCAGTCCAAAGACAAGGGAAACAACGTCCAGGAGTTGTCAGTTGGATAGCACGTTTAAAAGCGGAAAATATAATTCCATTATCACTGTTTCGATTTCAAACGGTATCGTTAAAATATGCTGACAAAGATTTTTTTGTAGAAGATTTGTCAAGTGATATGATTGCGTTTAGCTCTGATTTATTGACGTATCTAGGAAATGAATGGTTAAGCCGTATTGTAGACGAAATTGAAATTACAGACAGGCTTGTTCAGCAGGTTGGAATACTTGCTCAAAATGTTGCTAAAGCAAAAGGGGATATCAACGTAAGAAATTGTAGGGATTTTGCAAAACAGCAAGGTTATTATCGTTTGGATTTGCCATTTCGTAAATGGTTAAGCAAAATAGATCCGATTAATGATGAAATGAACGATGTTTGTAATGAATGGTGGGAAGAAGAAAGAAGAATAATACGTAGACTGGGAAATGAGTTGGTTGAACAAGCTGGAGTTAAAGCTTTTATTGGCCGTATTGTTATTGAAAATGGAAAAGAAAATAGATATGCAGCACCAAAGGCGTTTAATCGTTTTCTATACAATACAGCAAGCCAAGAGGTTTTGAAATTGAAAGGAGATAAATATTAATGTATGGTGAAGCCAAGAAAGCGAGTGAATTTGTAAGACAAAAGATAAACTATTTGAAAGCAAACAACAACGATTCTCTGACTAAAGCTACACTTGCCAAACTTCGTCGAGGAATTGGGAAAATACCAGGAAGCCAACCTGAGTTGTGGGATGTAACATTAAATGGATTGCCAGTATCATTAAGCAGCATCAGCGAAGAACCATCCATTGGGGAGTGGTCAGTACACACCGCTTTATGTCTTTATGCATTGCACCAACAAGGTAAGGATATTAAGAATCAATGTATGCATAAGACTGATAAGACTTTGGGCTTGGCTGTTAAACAACTTATTGATAAGGATAAAAACAACGAAGTCTCAGTGATGAGAAGATTTCATATAGTAGCGTCTTCAGATACTCGGGAAAGATTTATTTGGCAGTTAAGAAGTTTGGTTCAACTCATGAAAAATAAAGACATTCCATTGGACTACGCAAGATTGGCTAGAGACATTTACTTATTTCAAATCCCCGATTTTAGGGATGGTGTGCGTCTGCAATGGGGTCAAGACTTATATAGAATGCAGATAGAAGGTGAATTTAAATAAAATAATGAAAAATAAGGAGAGATGAATCGATGAAAAGCAACAGGTTGTATTTGGATATGCATATTTTACAGACGGTCCCCCCAAGTTGTATCAACAGAGATGATACCGGAAGTCCCAAAACTGCGATTTATGGTGGAGTTACACGAGCGAGGGTTTCTTCTCAAAGCTGGAAAAGATCTATGCGTTTGATGTTCAAAAATTTGTTCGACTCTGATGATTTAGGGTTTCGAACAAAAAAAATTGTAGAGTTGGTGGCAAAACAAATAGCTGATCTAGGTTATGAAGGAGATTCAGAAAAATTGGCGACCCAACTTTTAATCAATGCGGGGTTGAAAATAAAGTCTGTTGACAAGGGAACTGATTCATTGTTCTTCATAAGCATGGCGCAGGCCAAATCTATAGCTAAATTAGCAATGGAAAATCCTGAGGTGGCAGGTGAAAAACCATCAAAAAAGGATAAGGAAAAATTAAAGGGCGCTTTGAAAGAATTACCTGGAGTTGACATAGCATTGTTTGGTCGTATGGTAGCAGATGTTCCACTTCTTAATACAGATGCTTGTGCTCAAGTAGCGCATAGCATATCTACCCACAAGGTTACGAACGAATTTGACTACTTTACTGCTGTTGATGATATATCTGATAAAGATAATGCTGGAGCAGGTCATATAGGGACTATAGAATTCAACTCATCAACATTGTATCGATATTCCACGGTTGCAGTTCATGAATTGTTTAAATATCTTGGAGAGGGCTCTATAAATGCAATACGTCAGTTTATTTACGCATTTGTCTATTCAATGCCTACAGGTAAACAAAACACTTTCGCTAATCGTACACTACCTGACTCATTGATGATATCATTGAGGAAAGATCAGCCAATTAATTATATTGGTGCATTTGAAAAACCAGTGACAGCAGGAGATAACGGTTTAATGATAGCTTCTTCACAAGTATTAGCCAAGCACATTTTAGATTCGTATAAAACATTTGCAAGCAACCCCCAAAAAACTTTTGTTACTGGTGAGTCATTAGCTGAACTCGCAAAGCCTCAATCGTTTGAAGACTTGTTAATGTCTGTTGAATATGAACTATCAGAGTCATTAAGAAGCCTAGAGGTGTAAAAATGAGCACTCTATTGATGCGCCTGGCTGGACCTTTACAATCTTGGGGGGTTGAATCTAAATTTGAAAAAAGAGGAACAGATAGAGCCCCAAGCAAAAGCGGAATTATAGGCATGATAGCTGCAGCGATGGGAAGAAGGAGGAGTGAGACTATAGAAGATTTGTTAGAACTTAAATTTGGGGTTCGAGTAGATCAAGAAGGGGTATTGCTTAAAGATTATCAGACGGTTAAAGGAGAAAAACCATATGTGACAAATAGATATTATTTGTCAGATGCTATCTTTTTAGTCGGACTTGAGGGGAATATAAATTTGCTTGAAAAAATTGATACAGCATTACTCAAACCCGCTTTTCCGCTGTATTTGGGAAGACGTTCATGTCCGCCCGAAGGCATAGTATCATTAGGTATTAAAGAGCAAGTAAGTCTAAAAGATGCTTTAAACAACGAACCCTGGTTGGTGAGCGAGTGGAGAAAAAAAAGAAATCAGAACAAATTGAATTTAAGAATATTAATAGATTCAAATATTGAGGACGATGAAGTTTTGTTTCAAAGAGACTTGCCGATTTCATTCAATCAGAGCAGACGAGAATATGGGTTTCGCCAAATAACTGAATACGTTCAAAATATTCAGCGGTCAAATGATGGAGAAAATATAGAAAAATATGGTATAACTGACCATGATCCATTATCTGCTTTTGAGGAGGAGTGAAGTGTGTACCTGTCCCGAATAATCTTAAATATTAATAAAAGAGACACTATCAGAGCTATGAGTTCACCACAAATTTTGCATGGAGCTGTTGAATCCAGTCTTGGGTTTGTGCGAAATGAAAGTGAACGTACATTGTGGCGATTAGATATATTAAATGGACAGTGTTGTCTATTAATTCAAAGCTGCAAGATACCTATTTTTGAACAGATTAATGAACAGCTTGGATTTGGTTTAGAGAATAATTTGTGGGATGCAAAAGAGTTAAATAACTTATTTAATAGGTTGGATAATAATCAACTATGGAGATTCCGTTTGAGGGCGAATCCTGTTTACAGCAAAACAAAAAATAGAATTGAAACAAAAAAAAGAGGAAAGGTTGTAGCACATGTAACAGCTACTCAACAAAAGGACTGGTTAATCGAGCGTTCTCAACGAAATGGGTTTTTAATTAATAATGATTCGTTTGACGTTGTCTTTACAGATTGGAAAAAGTTTCGTAAAAAGAATGGAAACGAAGTTACCTTGCGTATTGCGGATTTTGAGGGTGTATTAAAAATCCAAAATATAGAAAGATTTAAGAATACTATAATATCGGGAATAGGTAGAGGTAAGGCTTATGGTTGTGGTCTTTTGACCATAGCGCCATATGAAGGTGATTAAATGAATAATTATAATGGTATTGAAAAACCAGAAATTCAAACATTGCCTACTATGAAGGATAGGATATCATTTCTTTATGTTGAAAAAGCTGTTTTAAATAGAAATGATGGAGCGATAACGGTAACAGATGCTAGAGGGACTGTCAACATACCTTCTGCATCGCTAGGGATATTACTACTTGGACCTGGCACAAAGATATCTCATAGAGCTATTGAACTTATAGGAGACTCAGGAACTAGTGTAGTATGGGTGGGGGAAAGAGGTGTTCGATATTATGCCCATGGACGCCCACTAACAAGCTCCTCTCGTTTATTAGTAAGGCAAGCGGAGTTGGTTTCAAATGTACGTTCAAGGATAGAAGTTGCGAGAAAGATGTATCAAAAAAGATTTCCTAATGAAGATGTTTCATTGTTAACAATGCAACAACTGCGTGGAAGGGAAGGAGCACGTGTGCGTGCAGTATATCGCAACGAATCAAAGCGAACAGGTGTTGTCTGGAATGGACGAGAATATAATCCACATAATTTTGAAAATAGCGATGTAGTTAATATGGCTTTATCTGCTGCGCATGCATGTCTATATGGTGTAGCACATAGCGTGATTGTAGCGATGGGATGTTCACCAGGATTAGGATTTATTCACACTGGCCATGAACGATCGTTTGTGTACGATATTGCGGATCTTTACAAAGCGGAAATAACAATTCCTATAGCTTTCGAGGTTGCAGCAGAAAATCCTAGTGATATCAGTTCAATTACTCGAAGAAGAGTCCGGGATGCGATTTTTGATGGAAGGTTATTAAAAGATATGGTTTCTGATTTGCGGGAATTGCTGTTGGAAAATGATTCGGAGGATAATGAACTGGGAGTAGACATTTTAAACCTTTGGGATGATAAGAAAGGTTCTGTGCCGCATGCAATCTCATACGGAAAAGAAGACGAGTATGAAGATCAGGAACTGATGGAGGATGGATACGGTACAATTTTGGAGGATGAAGAATGATAGTTGTCTCAATAGTAGATTGTCCATTGGCACTAAGAGGTGATTTGACAAAGTGGTTGTTTGAAATAAATACTGGAATTTATGTTGGGCAAGTTAGTTCAAGAGTACGAGAAGAACTATGGAAACGGATTAAAGAAAGCGCGAAAACTGGACGTGCTACAATGGTTTTAAGCACAAATAACGAGCAAGGAATGGATTTTCGAGTTCATAACAGTGATTGGGAACCAATAGATTTTGATGGTCTAAAACTAATGTTGAAGCCTAGCCCAGCGCGCTTGAAAAAGAAAGATGCGACAAAGTTAGGATTTAGTAGTGCGGGAAATATGCGCAAAGCAAAGAGAATGACAAAACGAAATCAAGCATTGAAAGAAATTCCTGAGGATTATGCTGTAATTGACTTGGAAACTACTGGATTGTCTTTAACTGAAGATGAAATCATTGAAATTGGTGCAATCAAAGTTTGCAAAAATGTAGTGATTGACGAGCTTAATTTTCTAATCAAATTAAATCACAAAATACCGGATTCAATAGTTGAACTCACGGGGATAAGTAATTCGGAAATAAATAAGGTAGGAGTAGAATTAAGAGAGGCTATTTTATGTTTGATAAGTTTTATCGGTGAATTGCCATTAGTATTGCATAATGCTGATTTTGATTTAAAATTTCTGAAAACCGCAAGTGAAAAACATAAATTACCAATAATATTAAATACTTGCTTCGATACATTAGCCATCGCTAAACGAACATTAATAAATGTAGAAAACTATAAGCTTGGTACGTTATTGAATTATTTTGATATAAAGTATGAGAGTAAACATAGAAGCATAGGAGATTGTTATTCGACATACTATTTGTTAGAGAAACTGAAAAAAATCGGAAAGGACAGAGAACAAAAAAGGCTATAAACAGGAGGTTTTTAAGTGTATTCCCCGCGCAAGCGGGGGTGATCCTCGCATACCCGTCCGAGACGGCAAAGTGGTAGAGTATTCCCCGCGCAAGCGGGGGTGATCCTAAATAATTAGCATTTGCATTTGATAATATAACGTATTCCCCGCGCAAGCGGGGGTGATCCGTCTTCGGACCGGGCACCCCGTCTTGGGTCAAGGTATTCCCCGCGCAAGCGGGGGTGATCCGT